>JANOBO010000203.1:0-4303 GCA_031411695.1 Verrucomicrobiaceae bacterium | reverse complement strand
TTTCCTTCTCGATGTGTGTGTTGATGAGCGCGTTGATGCCGGCGTGGCCGCGATAGGTGAGGAAGATGGGGCCGGTGTTGCCGCTGAGGGTGTCCACCAGCCGCGTGCGGTCGTCCTCCTTGTCGGGCCGTGTCTTCTCGTGCTTCTTGATGATGTCCTTCTCGTAATCCTCGGTGTGGCAGACGGCGACGAGGCCGGTCTGCGCGTGCGCGCCCATGGTCTGGCGGTAGGCATACATGCATGCGCCGCTCTCACGCAGGAGCACGCCGTGCGTCTGCAGCTCGCGGAATGTCTCGAGCGCCTTTGCGTAAACGGGAGCGGAATACGGGTCGATGTCGGGATGCAGATCGATCTCGGCGCGATCGACGTGAAGGAGGTTGATCGGGTTGTCCTTGGCGAGCTCGTGGGCTTCGTCGCGGTTCACCACATCATAAGGGACGGCGGCGACTTCAGCGGCGAATTTCGGTGCGGGGACGAGGCCTTGGAAGGTGCGGATGCGCATGATGGCGAATGACGAATGACGAATGAAGAGTGGCGAATGCGCCGGGGAGTTGACGCGGGGGTTTTGGCGGGAGGATTACTTTTTCGGCGCAGGCGCGGTGATCTTCGGGTAGCCGTCGAGCTTCACTTCGGTTTCCTTGTCGGCGGTGGGGAAATCGGCGGGCACGGCGGCGGTGGCCTTGCATGCGCCAGTGGCGGCCCACTCGGCGCTGCGCTGCATGATCTCGTAGTAGCCGCGGCAGAGCATCGAGTAGTCTGCATGGCCCATGGCATTGTGGACGACGCGGCCTTTGCCATGGCTGATCACCATCAGCATGGGCTCGGCGTTGTTCGTCTGCTCGGAGATGGCGGAGGAGAGCACGACGAGGTTCTCCGCCGGACCGCGCAGGCTGTTGTAGAGTTCATCCTTCCGGTGCATCCACTGCGTGGGGAGGCCGCTGGTGATGGGATGTGTGGTGTCGTGGGTGGTGACGACAAAGGGATGCTGCGGTCCGTGCGATCCGCCTTTGCCGGGAGAGGTGTCGCGCATGAGCTTGCCGTCCTTGATGAAGAGGCGCGGGCCGTCCTTCTCGGTGCGCCCGCCCCAGCCGCCGACGCCGATCATCTTGTTGTACTCCGGCCAGTCCGGGAATGAATTGTCCGCCGCATGGACGCACACAAAGCCGCCGCCGCCGGAGACGTAGGCTTCAAAGTCCTTGCGCACCGGCTCGGGCCAGGTCTCGCCGTTGTAATTGCTCACCACGACCGCGAAGTCGGCGAACTTTGGCCGCCACGATTCCCACGCGGCAGCGGGCGAGGCCTTCGGGGGCGTGGTACTTACCTCGACGGTGAAGATGCCAGCGGTTTCAAAGATGTCCCGCAGCACGGGGGTGGTGATGTCCCACTTGTGATTGTTCTGCCCGTCGAGGATGAGCACTTTCATCTTCGCATCAGCGGCCGAAGCCAGCCCTGCGGAAACCATGAGCGCGAGAAGGATTTTGATCATGCGCGCCTATTACGAGCAGGCTCCGGGAATGGCAAGTGGAAGGTGGCTGCCAGCGAGCGAGCGGCAAAGAGAGTGTTGCGTCCGTCGTCGTGTGCATGGATAGCTTTCGCCATTCATGACTGAACTGACCCATCCCATTTGCGCGGGCAAATCCCGCACGGAAAGATCACTTCGCTTCGTTCGCGTCGCGGCGGTCGTGGCGGTCGCCGTCGGATTCGGCGCCAGTTGCTCGAATCCCGACAAGCCGAAAAAGCGCAAGCCGGTGAAGTTGCGTGATCCCGTCGAGCAAAAGGTGTTTTACGACGGCTGGTGGCCGGAGAGGTGGTAGGCGTCGTTTGAAAAGCAGGCGACGAGCGCCCTGCCCTCACGCGCCGTGTGTCTCGTAGATCTTGTCGAGCTGTCGCGCGAGTTCGAAGTCATACTCGGTGAGGCCTTTGGCGACGTGGGTGCTGAGCGTGGCCTGCACCTTGCGCCAGCCGACGTGCAGATCGGGATGGTGATCCAAAGCTTCGGCCGCCTTCGCCGCATGATTCACAAAGTCGATGCCTGCGAGATAGGTCTTAAACTTCCACGTCTTCGTGATCGCCGTGCCGTGCTGTTCCCAATCAGGGAGCGTGCTTAACGCGGTGGCCATTGCTTCGGGCTTGAGGGGCAGAGGTGACATGGCGTGCGGGAAGTTCCCTCACTATACGCACATCCCGCAGGATGCGTGTCGGAAAGTGCGGGGTGATGCGGCGCCGCACATCGTCTCACCGCGACGATAAAATGAAATCCCCGCCGGACGCGCATGGCATCTCGGCGGGGACGAACGGTCAGGTTCTGGATGAACTTATCTCGCGGGCCGCTGCGGCTTGTTGCCACCATTGCCCTGGCCATCGGGCCTTTGCGGTCTGCCGGAAGAAGCTGCGTATGCGGGAGCCTGCGGTGCGGCCTGCACGGGCGCCGGTCTCATCACCGGAGCCTGTGCATAGTGATGTGCGTGCATGTCACGCCGCGGCGCAAAGCGCAGCGCTGGCTGCGGGGCCACCGCGTGCGGCAGGATGCGCAGCAGCGGCGGCGCGGGCAGCCGGAACACGATCGACGCCGGACCGCCGCGACCGTGCAGGCAGCCGGGGCCTTCCGAAAAGCGAGGCCCGTTTCCCGGACCCGCCACGGCGAGGCTTGAGGTGAGAACCCATGCGCTGGCAAGCGCGGTGAAGGAGAGCATTTTCATTTCGTTGTTTTTCGTTGTTTGGTTTGCACGTCGCATTCGCAATCGAAGCGACAGGCATCCCGTGTGACGGGAGGGTCATCACGCTATTCAAAAAACGCTGACCGCTCCGCGTCGCGCGCCGTTTGTGCCACGGAGCTCTCAAAGGCGCAGGAAGATCCGCCGCCGGTACATCCACAGCAGCACAAGCCAGAGGATCAGCAGCACCAGCGCGCCGTGCAGCATCGGCGCGAAGGCATCTCCTGCGATGCGCTCCCAGCCCTTGCCGAGATGGGTGTCGAGCGCGCTGCCGAAGAACCCATCCATGGTGTGCGCCATCACATACATCGCGATGGAGTTCATCCCGATCACCACCAGCGGGAAAGCCCAGCGCCGCCAGCCCGCCACATCGATCACGGAATAGAACGCCGCCATCATCCAGAAGCACCAGCCGCCGCTGACCAGCACCCACGCCGGCGTCCACAGTTTCTTCACCGAGGGGCACACGCCGGTCGCATCCAGCAGCAGCCCCAGCGCGAGGCTCAGCGCGCCGGCGGCGGCGAATCTCACCAGCGTCGTCCGCACCGGCGCGCCTTCCTTCAGCCATTGGCCTGCGATCAGGCCGAGCAGCATTGTGCCCAGCGTTGGGATGAAGCTCAGCGTCGAGTAGCCGCCCGCATTGCCCGTGAACTCCTCGCGCCGCGCAAAGAGATTCATGAACCAGCGGTCAAACTCCCACGCCGCGTTTTGATTCAGGTTCCAGTGCGCCGCAAAGCCCGCAAAATCGTGCGCCCAAGTTCCAGGCCCGTTTGCCAGCGCCGACGCTGGAGCCGGTGCCACGGTGTGCAGCACAAAAAACGCCCAGTATCCGACGAGGATCACCGCGAGAGCGAGCCACCGCGCGCGTGTGCCGACAAATCCCAGCGCGAAGAGAAACGGATAGCCGAGGCCGATCTGCGACAGCGTGTCCTCAAAGGTCCAGTTCGTCATCGGCTCCCCCATTGATCTGAGGAACACGCCCAGCAACACCAGCAGCAGCGCGCGCACCAGCGCATGGCCCCACATCACGCCCTTTGTTTGCCCGCGCGTCAGACGGCTCGCGATCGAGAACGGCAGCGCCACGCCCACCATGAAACTGAACGAGGGCTGGATCAGGTCGTGCAGCGAGCATCCTGTCCACGCCACATGCTCGCTGTGAAACTTCAGCCACTGCCACAGCGTGCTGTCCGGGAAGCTCCGCGCCACCTCCGGCACCTGCAGCATCTCCGCCGCCATCAGAAACATGACAAAGCCGCGATACACATCCAGCGACACCAGCCGCTCAGGTTTGTCAGAAGAAGAAATCGAAGTGCTCACGCGGGCAGATGGCAGCAGAAAAGCCCGCCGCCGTCAATGTTCATCCGTGTCGAAGGAAGGCGTGTTGCTGAAAGTGAAACGACGGATCCCAAATGGCGGGACCCCGCATCCGCCACCGCGCCCGCGCACCGAGCATCTAATCACACACGGCTATATCGTGATGCCTCATTGAAGAAGGACACCGAAGCGGATTTCAGGAAGCGGCTCGATGCCTCACGGTGGAGGACACCGTGGTGGGGTTGGGTTTCGGTGTTTTCGGCTCTTTTGGCAAG
>JANOBO010000202.1:0-39807 GCA_031411695.1 Verrucomicrobiaceae bacterium | reverse complement strand
GGCCCTCGGCCGAGGGGGCGTTACATGATGATGGCGGCCACCCGCTGGATGGCTTCGATGAGCTGGGGGATGGCGACGGGTTTTACGAGGTGCTCGGTGAAGCCGGCGGCGAGGCTGCGGCGGATGTCTTCTTCCATGCCGTAGCCGCTCATGGCGATGCCGGGCACTTCGCTCCGCTGGCGGAGTTGCTCCATGAGCTGGACGCCGCTGCCGTCGGGCAGGCCGAGGTCGCTGACGATCACATCGAAGGTGCCGCGCTCGGCGGCGGCGAGGGCGCTGGCGACATCGTGGGCGAGGGTGATGTGAAAGCCGGCGCGGGTGAGGTGGCGCTCCAGCGCGCGGCCGGTGTCGGCGTGGTCTTCGACGATGAGCAGGCGGACGCGCGTGGCTGTCGCGTCGGCTTGAGCGGGCGCGTGCGGCGTGGCATCGGCGGGGGCGGTGATTTTTCCGGGGAGCTCGAGGATGAAGGTCGCTCCTTTCCCCGTGCCTTCGCTTTCGGCGCGGATGGTGCCGGCGTGTTTTTCGATGAGCGCTTTGGAGATGGCGAGGCCGAGGCCGAGGCCGCCGAATTGCCGGGTGATGCGCTGGTCGCCCTGCTCGAAGGCGTCGAAAATCAGCGGCAGAATTTCCGCGGGGATGCCGATGCCGCTGTCCTGCACGCGCACTTCGCAGCGCTCGCCCGTGAGCCGCGCGGTGCTCACGCGGATGGTGCCGTTGGCGGGCGTAAATTTGATCGCGTTGCGCAGCACGTTCCAAATGACCTGCTGCAGCCGCGCGGCGTCGGCCCCGGCGGTGCAGGCTTCCGCGCTGAGTTCCATTTCGAGGCGCACGTTTTGTTCGAGAAGCTGCGGGCGGCAGCTCCCGCAGACGTGGCGCACGGCTGCGTTGAGATCGACCGCTTCGATCTTCAGCTCGAGCTTGCCGCTGGTGATGCGGCTGAGGTCGAGCAGGTCGTCGATGAGCTTCACTTCGAGTTCCACGTTGCGCTTCATCATCGCGAGGTCCTCGCGCAATTCGGCGGGCAAAGCGGGATCGTGCTCGAGCGCGGCGAGCGTCATCAGCACGGGCGTCAAAGGCGTGCGCAGCTCGTGGCTGAGCACGGCGAGGAAGCGGTCCTTGCTCGCGTTGGCGGATTCCGCAGCCTCCTTCGCCTCGCGCAGCGCGGCCTCGGTGCGGCTGCGCTCGGTCACATCCCGCGAGACGGCGACGATGCTCTCGACGGCGCCGGCGGCATTGCGCACGGGTGCGGCGGACACGTCCCAATACTTCGGTGTGCCTTTGGCCGTCGGGCAGAACGCTTCGAACTGGGCGGACTCGCCGCGCCCGGCTTTTTCCAACGCGGCATGGATCAGCGGCTGCGCTTCCACGGGCCAGAGGTCAGACCACGCTTTGCCGAGCACCGACGCGGCATCGTCGATATCGAGCAGGCACAAGCCGGGGCCGTTGAGGACGAGAAGCTCTCCGCTCGGCGAGATCACCTTCACGCAATCGGGGCTGCTCTCGAGCACCGTGCGGCTGAACTCCTCGCTCACTTGCAGCCGCTCCTCGGCGCGCGCGCGCTGGATGCGCACATAGGCGCGCTCGGCCATTTCCTTCAGCAGATCCGCGTCTCGGGCGCTCCACTCACCCGGCTCCGCGCGGGCGGCGAAGAGCGAGAAAGTCCATCGCCCGTCGGCGAGATAACTCGCCACTGCCAGTGAACCGATGCCCATCGCGCCGAACGGCCGCGCTGTCGGCGTGGCGCGGCGCGCGCGTGTCGGGGAGGAGCAGCGTGCAGCCCTCGGCCATCTCGCGGAGTTCGGGGACGGAGTGAAAATCTGCGAGCTGGAAGCTGCCGGCGATGGCCGTGGCCCCACGTGCGCAATGATCGCACAGGACGGTCGCCACTTCCGCCGCCGCGTCGATTTCCACCAGCCCGCAATGCGCGAGACCGAGGTGCGCGGAGAGGCGCGCGCTGACCCGCTCCATGATCGCGGCGGAACCGGTGAGCGGGGCGAAAACTTTCTGCATGTCCGCGAGGAAGGCGGCGTTCAGCTCGCGCTGCTTCCGTGTGGTCACATCCTGCGAGAGGCCGATGAGTTTCAGCGCGCGGCCTTCCGCATCGCGCTTCACATGGCCGCGCTCGAAGAGCCACGCGATGCCGCCGCCGGGATGCACGATGCGAAATTCGTTTTCGTAATACGCGGCCTCGGGTTCAAGCGAGGCGTGGACATTCGCGATGAAGTGCGCGCGGTCCTCGGCATGCACGACGGAGCAGACTTGCGCGAAGGTGCTCGGCGCGTCGTCCGCAGTCGGGCCGAGCGCGGGATCGTTGGAGTGAAAGCGGCGCACTTCATCGCGCACGACGTCCCACTCGAAGGAGATCAGAAATGCGGCGTCGCGCGAGAGGCGGAGGCGCTCCTCGCTCTCGCGCAGGCGGCGGTCGATCACGCGGCGCTCGGAAAACATCAGAAAGCGCTCGATCGCATTTTCCACCGCGCGCGTGAGGCTCTCGGGCGTGGTCCATTCCTTGCCGATGTAGTCTTGCGCACCAGCGCGCAGCACCTCCGGGCCGGAGTGTGAATCTGTGCCGGTGAGCACGACCACGGGCCAGCGGACCCAGCCTTCTGCGTCGGCGAGCTGCGCGAGCACTTCGGGCGCATCAATGTCCGGCAGGTGAAAGTCGAGCAGCACGCAATCGGGAGGCTGCCCATCGTTTTCCAAACAAGCGCGCACGCCCGCGCGGCCCATCTCGGCCTCGGTAAAGCGGTAGCGCCGCTCGGAGCCGCGGAGCAGCATCCGCCGCGCATCGGCGCGGTCGTCCGGGCTGTCGTCGATGATGAGGATGTGGCAGACGGTGTCGTTCATGGCGTGGAGGAAAGTTGGACGCCTCCGGGCAGGGAGACGGCGGTGAGCCAGTAGTGGAAGATCTGCTGGAGCACGGCAAGGTGCGCGGGGTAGCCGACAGGCTTCGTGTGGTAGGCATTCGCTCCGCTGGTGTAGCAAAAGTCGAGGTCGCGCGGATTGTCGGACGTGCTCAGCACGACGAGCGGCAGCGCGCGCAGGCGCGGGTTTTCGCGAACGGCGCGGAGCACCTCCCGGCCGTCGCCGCCCGGTGTATTGAGATCGAGCAGCACGAGCGCTGGGAGCGCTTGGTTCTCCCGCTCCCAGTCAGCGAGCAGCCCCAGCGCAGCATCGCCGGTCGTGGCGCGGCGGATTTCCTGCGGCAGTGCGGCGCGCCGCGCGGCATCGCGCACGGTGTCGAAGTCCTCGTCGGAATCCTCAACGACGAGGATGAAACCCGGAAGCGGGCTCATGGCTCGCGCCCCTCCTCGTCGCACGAGAGCGCGAAATAGAACGTGCTGCCGGCGCCGGGCGCGGACGCCAACCACACCGCGCCATGATGCCGCTCGACGAGCTTTTGCACGATGGTCAGCCCCGCGCCCGCGCCGCCGCCGTAGTCGTCGCGCCCGTGCAGGCGCTTGAACATTTTAAAAATATGCACGGTGTGCCGCGGCTCGATGCCGAGTCCATTGTCGCGGACATAGAACACCGGCACGCGCTGGCAGTGCGGCGGCGCATTCTCCCGCCCGGCTTTTTCCGCCGCCTCGAGCCAGCCGATCTCGATCCGGCGTTGCGGGCTGGCGTTGTATTTCAGTGCGTTGCTGAAGAGGTTCACGAAGACCTCGCGCACCCGCACGCGGTCGCACGCGACGGTCGGCAGCGCGCGCGGGATGATGATTTCCGCGGGCGTTTCCTGCCGCCGCGCGGCCACCATCTCGAGCGCTTCGTCCACCACTTCATTCAAATCCACAGGCCGCAGATCCAGCGTGACGCGGCCCACGCGCGAGAAGTGCAGCAGCGAATCCAGCAGGCTGTCCATCCGCAGCGTGAGGCGCATGAGGCTCCCGAGGCGCGCGCGGTTTTCCTCGTCGAGCGCCGTCGCGCTTTCGAGGAGTTGATGCGCATATTTGGAAATGCCGCGCAGGGGCTCCTTCAAATCGTGGCTGGCTACGTAGGCGAAAGCGTCCAGCTCCTCGTTGCTGCGCGTGAGGTCGGCATTCAGCTCCGTGAGCTGCTCGGCGCGCGTGACGACCAGCTCCATGATGAGCAGGCGCAAGCGCAGCGCGGCATCCACCTCCACGCCCAGCCACGGCAGCGAGCGCTGGCGGACGGACTCGGTGAAAAGCTCGAACGATTTGCGCGGTGTGAGCCGCGGGCCGTGCGGGCCGGTGAGCGTCGGCTTGTCGTGCGGATTGCCGCCCCACTTCACCGTCTGAATTGTCTCCGGGCGGAACCACAGCAGCACATTCTGCCGCCGCCGCGCGAGCGGCACCGCGAGCACTCCGCTGGCGACCTCGGCGAAATCCGCGCCCGCCGGATACTCGCGCACCAGCGAATCGGTGGCATAGACGGCACGCGTCGGGGAGAGGAATTCCGCGCGCTCATCGAGCCAGAGATTCAGCGCGTCGAGCTGCTCCACGCTCGGCGTATTGCCCACGCACCACCAGCGGTCCGCGTGGTAGAGCGCCGCGCCGCCTGCATCCATGCCATCGAGCAGATTCGGCGTGCCCTCCGTCATCGTCATGAGGCCCACATCGCGCGCCGCCTGCGCGATGACCTGATTATGCACGCCGTCGATCTTCAACCGATAGACCAGGCTCTCGCGCTGCTCCGCGCCACGCAATTGCAGCGACGCCACCTGCGCCAAAAACTCGCACGCCGCGCGGAGCTGATACGGGAAACGTGTGGGCGTGTAGTGATGACACGCGATGAGTCCCCACAGCTCGCCATCGCACAGGATCGGCATCGTGAGCGTGGCGGCCACGCCCATGTTTTGCAGATACTCGACATACATGATCGAGGCGCCGCGCAGCGCGCAATGCGTCATCGTGAGAGCGCGGCCCGTGTCGGGATTCGCGAGCGGGACCAGCTCCATCACAGGCGCGGACACGTCCGGCAGCGGGCGAATCCAGATGCGTTTGAAAATCTCCCGCGCCGGCCTCGGGATGTCCTCCGCCGGGTAGTGCATCCCCAGCCAGCCGGGCAGATCCCCGCGCCGACTTTCCGCCACCACCTCGCCGTGAAAGTCTTCGTGAAAACGGTAAACCATCACGCGATCTAGCCCGGTCAGCGCGCGCACTTCCTCCGCCACCGCGTCGCAAAACGCGCTGACCGAAGGCGCAAGTTGGAGGCGTGTCACGGATTTCTTCACCAGCGCGTAGTAGTCCGGTTCGATGCGCGAATCGCCGCGCCCCGTCGCCTCGCACTCCAGCACCACCACGCCATCGGCAGTGTGCATGGTGACATCCAGCGGCCCGCTTTCCGTGAGCGCCGGCAGGGTGAAAACGTAGAGGGGATTGCGCTCCACCGGCTCATTCGCGAGGAACGCGCGCAACCGCGCCGCGCCATCGGCATCGACAAGTTTCGTGATCGGCTGGCCGAGCAATTCATCTGGCGCGAGGCCGAGATGATCCCGCGAATTTTCACTCACTTGCAAAATGGTGAGGTCCGCGAGACGCAGCACCAGCAGCGCGCCATGCGGCTGGATGCAGCCCGGCGTCTGCACGGGTTCGCTGTCGCAATTCGTGAGCGAAACGCCGTGGCGCTTGATGCTGTAAGGGCCGCCCGCCCACGGCGGCGGAGGAGTGTCGGAGGGAGTGTTCATGGTGAGGTTTGGCTGAAGTTGGATGTGTCCGGAAAGAGCCAGCGCCCGAGCGTGGCGAAAGTTTCATTGGCGCCCGCGACGATTTCATCCTCACCGCCGACCCGCTCCGCCGCCGCCGTGAGCAGCGCGCAAAATTCCTTCCACCGCGGCCCCGTCTCCGCGCCGTATCCCGCGAAAAACGCCCCGCCGCTTTCCGGCGTGATGCCGAGATTCTTTTCCAAATGCCGCGTGATCACCTGCCCGCCCAACGTCGCCCCCTCGATCACATAAAGACACCCCAGCACCCGCTGCACGGAATCCAACCGCGGCAACTCCGCACAGCGCGGCAACTCCGCGACCTCCGCACACCCCAACGCCGCCAGATCCGTCTCCAAACGCGAAACCTTCCGCCGCTGCACATAATCGACCCCGGTTTCCAAAGAACTCGAAGGCCCCAGCAACCCCGCCTCCAGCGGCGCATAGAAGCCAAAAAAGCGCGCAACGATGTCCCGATAAGTAGGGCGCGAAAGCCCGGGATCAATCAGCGGAAGTCGGGCTTCGAGCTCCGCGTGGAGTTTGGCCGTGTCACCGCGTAGACGATTGAGGATCATTGAATTGGGAGAACCACGCCGATGCTACCGGCCCACCTGAGAACCGCAAGGCATTGCGCCTCAGGCGGGCGGGTCGTGTTTCACGATCGAATGGATGGATGGCGCTCGAATCGTGACTGACCCGACTCCGAGGACCTGACAGATTCTGATCCCACGGTGCAGAGATCTCAGGGGGAATTCCAGTTCGGCACATACGATGCATGCGTCCGAAGGGCGGGGAGCCGCAGACGCGCCGCGCAGACCCGGCGTGCTGGGAAACGCTGAATCAGAAGCCAGAAGGAATGCGGCGTCGGCACGGAGCGACCGACCTGAGCGCGTGACTCACGCCATGACTGCGGGCAGCAGTTCCTTGATCGGCTCGCCAAAGGGGAGGATGGGCATGGGGCGGCCCTGGAGGTCGTCGAAGCTGTCGTCGTAATTGATGCCGAGATGGGTGTAGATCGTGGCCCAAAGATCGTTCGGGCTCATCGGGCGCTCGACGGGATATTCGGCGCGGCCGTTGGTGGCGCCGATGATTTGTCCGGTGCGCATGCCGCCGCCCGAGATCAGCATGGACATCGAGCTGGGCCAGTGGTCGCGGCCGGGCTGCATCACGCCGGTCTGCGTGCCGATAGACTGGCTGATCCTCGGTGTGCGGCCAAACTCGCCGGTGCAGACAATCATGACGTCCTTCTCCATGCCGCGCGCGTGGATGTCCTCGATGAGCGCGGTGAGGGCCTGATCGTAGCAGGGCATGCGCCAGCGCAGATCGGCGTACATGTCACAGTTCACGGCGTGGCTGTCCCAATTGTAGCAGCAGTTCTTCGGGACGCCGGCGCGGCCTGGATTCGGGTTTTCCCAGACCATGGTGACAAAGCGTGCGCCGCCTTCCACCAGCCGGCGCGCCATCAGTCCGCGCTGGCCGTAGGCGTTCATGCCGTAGCGCTCGCGCACCTTTTGCGGCTCCTTTGACATGTCGAATGCATCGCGGACATCGTCGCTGGTGAGCATGTCAAAGGCGCGCTGGCTGAACTGATCCATCGTGCTCATGAGGCCGCTCTTGTCGGCGTCGCGGCGGAGCTTGTCCATGCCGGTGAGCAGGTGCATGCGGTCTTCGAGCCGCGACTCCATGTCGGGTGTGAGGCCGATGTTCTGCACTTTGAAATCAGGGGCGCTGGGATCACCGGCGACCATGAACGGCGTGGAGGACGGGCCGAGATAGGCGGGGCCGAAGGCGAACGTGTCGATGCCGCTGCGGCCGGCATCGACGCCGGAGACACAGGCGGGCATGCCATTGGCCGGGCGCTTCAATTTGCGCATGATGATGGAGCTGGCGGCTGGCGCATCATTCACGGTGCCGACGGGCGTGGCCGGGATGCGGCCGGTGAGGAAGCGCTTGTGCCCGCCACCGTGGTCCGCGAAGTCGTGGTGGATGGAGCGGATGATGTTGTACTTGTCCGCAATCTTCGCGTGCCTGGGCATGAGCTCGCACACCTCGATGCCGCTGACGTTGGTGCGGATGGGCCGGAGGATGCCGCGATACTCCGGCGGCGCGTCCGGCTTCATGTCATAGCTCTCGAGCTGCGACATGCCGCCTGGCAGCCAGATGAAGATGACGGATTTGTCCCGCATCTTGCGCCCTGCGGATTTCGCGATGGTTTCCGCGCGCAAAAAATCACTCATGCCCATGCCGAGAACGCTCAGGGCACCGACCTCGAGGAAACTGCGCCGTGAAACAGGGCCGCTGCAGCGAGCTGGCTTTGCTGGAGGAGGAAATGACATTTGAGGATGCGACGATACGCGGCGGCACCGCGGCTTCTCTCAGCGGTGGCGCAGGTGTCACGGGTCATCGGGAACCCCGCAAGGCTCCCAAAAGGGGTGCAACCCGCTGGGTTGCGGCGGACTCGGGCCACCCGGCGGGTCGCACCCCATTTGCCGCTGCTGCGCGGCTTCTGAGTTGCGAGGTTGGTCGGGAGTTTGTGGCGGGGTCCGTGTGTAGAGAACCGATACGGGCTTGCCTGCACCATTCGTTATTCGTCATTCCCCCTCCCCCAAGTTGACCCTTCCGCGCGTCCGCGTTATCACCCCGCATGTCATTCCCCATTCGTTCCCCGCGCGACACTGTTGGCGGCATTGTCGTCTTTGGCCGCATCCTGGATAAGATCCGTCTCAACGCGAAGGAAGGCAGGCTGCCTGAGGGCTACCACCTCGGCTTCATGGAAGGCAACCGCACCTTTGACGACCGTGTGTGCCGCTTCCTCGGCGTGGACTTCGATGCGCTGTCGGAGCGCACGCTGCAAGGCGGCAGCGATGAGGAGATTCTCGAGTGGTGCTTTCAAACGTCCGGCCGCAAACCGGACGCCGAGCAGATTGAAGTGTGGAACGGCTTCCTCACGAAACGCGGCTGGCGCGACAGCGGTTCAGCGGGACTCGTGAAACAAAGAGAAGAGGCTGGTCTCGGGCATCGTGATGATTTGCAGACGTTCTTCGACGTGATGGATGTGGAGGAAGGCCGCGCGCCGTAGGACGTTGCGCTTTCAAAAAGGAGCAAACAACCCGGCCTCACGCTTCGTCTTTCGACACGGTGTCCCGCTCCCGCCTCCCGTCATCGCCGCACCTCGGCGCGCTCTCTTTGCTGAGCGCGTTCCTCCTCTTCCAGGTGCAGCCGGTGATCAGCAAGTTCATCCTGCCGTGGTTCGGCGGGAGTCCGGGCGTGTGGACCACGAGCATGCTGTTCTTCCAGGTGCTGCTGTTCGCGGGTTATGCGTATGCGCATGGCCTCACGCGGCTGCCGCGACGCTGGCAGTGGATGCTTCACGGCGCACTGGTGCTCGCGGCAGTGTGCGCTCTGCCCATCGAGCCCGACATCAAATGGAAGCCGAACGGCGACGAGGACCCTGTGGGGCGCATCCTGCTCGTGCTGCTGGCGACGGTGGCGCTGCCGTTCTTCGTTCTCTCCAGCACCAGCCCGCTGGTCCAGGTGTGGTGCAGTCGCGCGGGAGAAAACCGGAATCCATGGCGGCTCTACGCGCTGTCGAACCTCGGCTCGCTCGCCGCGCTGCTGAGCTATCCGTTCTGGTTTGAGCCGCGCTGGGATGTGGTGGACCAGACGCGGATGTGGTCCGTGGCCTTCGTCGCGTTTGCGCTTCTGTCATGGCACGCGGCGCATCGTGATTCGCGGACCTTGCCTGCTGAACCTGCTGCCGATGAAGAGGCCGCGTCCACCGCGGTGCCTCCGTCCATTTGGCTGCGCTGCCTGTGGGTGGCGCTGCCTGCCGTGGCGAGCGTGCTGCTGCTGGCGACGACGAATCATCTCTGCCAGGACGTGGCGGTGATCCCTTTTCTCTGGGTGCTGCCGCTGGCGCTGTACCTCCTGACGTTCATCATCTGCTTCGAGCGTGCGCGCTGGTATGTCCGCCCGTTGCTCGCTCCGCTGGCGATGCTGGCGCTTTTCGCGGCGGGCACGCACGAGAGCCTGAAGGAAGTGGCATGGCTGCACCTGAATCTCACGCCGGGTTTCCAGCAAGAGATCGCGCTCATCAGCGCGGCCATGTTCCTCGGCTGCATGGTGTGCCACGGAGAGCTGGTCCGCCTGAAGCCGCACCCGACACATCTCACAGAGTTTTATCTTCTCATGTCGGCAGGTGGCGCGGCGGGCGGCTTGTTCGTCTCGCTCGCGGCACCACGGCTGTTCAAAACGTACGCGGAATGGCCGCTGGCGTTGGGGGTCACCTACATCCTCGCCGTCATCGTGCTGCTGCGCGTCGTGTGGGTGGCACGCGCGTGGTGGCGGCGCGTGGCATTGGTGGCGATTCCTGCGGTGGCTATCGCATTGGGGCTATCCTTTGCGGAACTGGCCACTCCGAAGGCGCAACCCGCGCTCGAAACCGTTCGGAGCTTTTACGGAGTCGTCTCCGTGCTGGAGGAAACCGACAAGAAAGGCGCGGCCTGGCGCACGCTTTACCACGGCAGCATCATTCATGGTTATCAATTTCTTGCGCCCGAGTGGCGGAACGAGCCGCTGAGCTATTACGGACGTGACACCGGCATCGGCCGCGCATTGCTCACGCTGAAAGGCCGCCCCGGCGCGCGGGTGGGCGTGGTGGGCATGGGCAGCGGCACTGTGGCCGCCTATGGAGAAAGAGGGCAGGTCTTCCGCTTCTACGACATCAATCCCGACATGGTGCGCATCGCGCGGCAACACTTCTATTTTCTCGAGGAAATGGAGACGCGCGGCGGCACCATCGAGATCGCGATTGGCGATGCACGGCAGAATCTGGAGCGCGAGCCTGCGCAGCGCTTCGATGTGATGCTGCTCGATGCGTTCAGCGGCGACGCCGTGCCAGTGCATCTGCTCACGCGCGAGGCGTTTCAGGTTTATCTCCGCCATCTGAATCCCGGCGGCATCATCGCCGTGCATGTCTCAAACCGCTATCTCGCCCTGGCCCCTGTCATCGAGAGCCTCGCCATATCCATCCCGATGAAGACGACGCGAATCTCCACTCCGCTCGAAGGCTTCCATGAAAACAGCAGCTACGTGCTCGTGACAAACAACGAGGCCTTTCTGACGGCAACTCCGGGCGAGCCTGCGGCGGCCAATGAGCCCATGGAGCCCGCACCGTGGACTGACAAGAGGTCCAATTTGTTTGAGATTTTCCTCAAAGACTGATGCGATGCCAACCGATTCGCGGGATTCCTGGCAAAAGATTCCTTCAACCCGTGCCGCAGCTCACGGATTCGGAGCAAGCTCGCCCGCGATGACGGACATGATCGCGTCAGACTGCGGCTGGGTGATGAGGCGCTTCCGCAGATCCACCGCGCTGTGAGGCCCGGCGGTGACCACCTTCACATCGCGGAAAGTCAGCGGCTTGCCTTTTGCGAGAATCTCGGGCGCACGCTGCGGCATCACAAACCAGGCGCGGCCGTCCCGTGCGGCGGTGAACACCTGACCGCTGCCATCAGCACCCACACACAGCGCCGTCTTCTCATCGACGCCGATGCCGAGCAGACTCTCCACCTTGTCGTCCGCGCCGATGCGCGCCACGAAGGTGATGAGGCGCCCCAGACGCCCGCGCGGAGTGAAGTGAGTGTCCGTGATCACGCCGCGCATCAGATCGAGATGCAGAAAATCATCCTCAAGCGTCAGCGCCTTGTCGAAAGGATCCTTCAGCGCCCGGTCGCTCGTGAGCCGCGCGGTCACATGCGCGGTGTAGCAGTACTGCCCCAGCACCGCGAGGCCGGCGCTGCTGCCGCCGAGCGGCCGGCCGGCGCGCACATGGGCATCCAGAGCTGCGCCCACCGGTGTGCCCTTCCAATAGTCCACGTAGAGAAATTGTTTCCCGCCGCCCATGAAGATGCCGTCGGCATTTCTGATGATCTCCGAGACTTTGGCGTCGCTTGCAGCCGCGCGTGAATTGAAGGCGATGACCTCGACGGAGTCGCAGCCCCCGATCGTGCCATGAAGATACGGCCCGTAAGTGTCACGCACCGGCTCATCCCGATCCGTGGCCTTCAACACGACGATGTCGCCGCCGCCCGCTTTCTGGATGAACCAGCGAAAGGCATCGTCCACCGAGCCGCCCCCACCCATCAGCATCAGCGCGCCTTCGGTATGCGCGGGTTTCACATCGGCGGCATTGCCCGTGAGATAAGAATCGAAGTCTGTGGCAGTGACGGGCATCGAGCCGCCGACCAGGCCCGCCGCGATGAGGAACCGCCTGATGGATGAGTTCATGCGCATTCAACGAGACCAGCAATGCGGATGGCGCGGCATTCCTTCATTCCTCAAAGATGGCGATGTGAACGGTGCCGTCGGCCTTCACCCAACCGTGAAACATGCCGGGCGTGTTGAATGGCGTGGCGACGTTGCCTTGGGCATCCACGCTGATGAGCCCGCCGCTGCCGCCGAGCTTCTTGAGCTTCTGCTTCACCACTTCATTCGTCGCATCAGCCAGCGAGAGGCGCCGGTACTTCATGAGCGCCGCGACGTCGTAGGCGACGACTGAGCGGATGAAGAACTCGCCGTGGCCGGTGCACGAGATCGCGCACACGCCGTCCTCCGCGTAGGTGCCGGAGCCGATGACGGGCGTGTCGCCGACGCGGCCCGCGCGCTTATTTGTCAGCCCGCCCGTGGATGTGCCTGCGGTGAGATGACCAGCGCGGTCCAGCGCCACCGCACCGACCGTTCCCATGCGCAGCGTGACATCGTCATGCGTGTCAGCGCTCGATGCCTGCCCGGCCTTCGCCTTCGCCTTCTTCAGTTTCTCCCGCTGCTCCGGCGTGATGAAATATTCCAACGGCTCAAACGGCAGTGCGCACTCACGCGCAAAATCTTCCGCGCCTTTCCCGGCCAGCAGCACATGCGGCGTGCGCTCCATCACCATGCGCGCGAGACGGATGGGGTTTCGCACGCCCGTCACACCCGCGACCGCGCCAGCGGATGGCTTTTCACCCATCATCACCGCAGCGTCCATCTCCACCGTGCCAGCAGCCGTCAGCACCGATCCGCGTCCCGCATTGAACAAGGGCGAGTCCTCCAGCACGACAATGGCCGCCTGCACAGCATCAAGGCTTGGGCCGCCTCCGCGCAAAATTTTCTCTCCCGCGCGCAATGACTCCTCCAGCGTCCTGCGGCACTCAGCCTCGCGCTGGACCGTCAGATCTTGGCGCGCAATGCCCGCGCCTCCGTGGATGACCAAGGTGAAAGGAGCTTCGTCGGCAGGGGCGTTCATGGTGAGCAGGGTCAGCAGCAAGGCCATCTTTCGGAATTGTGCTTTCATGGCATCACCACAACGCAAAACGGGCCGGGTGCAAGCTTGCCGATGGATTGATCACTGACGATTCCCACTTCATTGATCAACCTGCGGATGCTGCTCGTATCCGTTGGACTGCATCCGCCGCCCGATTGTTTCCATGCTCACGCGCCGCCAGCTTCTCGCCACCGCCGGACAAGGCTTCGGCGCGCTCGCGTTTGCCTCGCTCGAAGCCGCAGAGACAGCCCATCGCGCGCAAGTCGCCGCGCCAAAGGCTAGGCGCGTGGTGCAGCTCTTCATGGGCGGCGCGGCATCCCACATCGACCTCTTTGATTTCAAACCGGCGCTCATCAAGCATCACGGGGAGGCGTCGGATTTTGGCGAGGCGGTGGAGGCGTTCCAAAACGGACTCGGTCCGTGGAAGAAGCCGGTTTGGGATTTCAAGCCACATGGCGGCTGCGGCAAGATGCTCAGCGAGGTCGTCGCACCGCTCGGCGCGTGTGTCGATGACATGGCCTTCGTGCATAACATGGTCGGCAAGACCGGCGTTCACTCCCAAGGCACGCTGCTACAGGCCACGGGATTTAATCTTCCCGGCTTTCCCGGCGCGGGCTGCTGGGTGAGTTATGCGCTCGGCTCGCTGAGCGAGAATCTACCCGCGTTCGTGGTGCTGCCCGATCATCGCGGCTTTGCTTCCAACGGACCGAAGAACTGGGACAGCGCGTTTCTGCCGTCGCAGCACGCGGGCACGATCATTTATCCGGGCGCGGAAACTCCGATCAGCGATTTGTTCCCGCACAAGGCAGGGCGCTACATCAGCGCGAAATCGGATCGCGAGGCCTTCGCCTTGCTGGAGCAAATGAATCGAAAACACATGCAGACCCGCGAGGAAGACTCGCGGCTCGACTCGCGCATCAAGAGCTACGAACTCGCCGCGAAGATGCAGCTCGCGGCCCCCGAGGCGCTCGACATCAGCGGTGAGTCCGATGCGATGAAGGCGATGTATGGGATTCAAGAGCACCGCAAAGTCTGGCCCACGGAGATCAATGCCGGGGAAGAGGCTGACTACATGGGCCGCAAATGTTTGACTGCGCGGCGGCTGCTCGAGCGCGGCGTGCGCTTTGTGCAAGTCTGGAGCGGCAACGACAACGGCTTCCCGCGCCGCAATTGGGACAGCCACGAAGACGTCGAGCGGGATCACGGCCCGCTCGCCTGGGGGATGGCAAAGGCCGTGAGCGCGCTCATCCTTGATCTCAAACAGCGCGGCCTGCTCGATGACACGATCATTCTCTGGACCACTGAGTTCGGCCGGATGCCCAGCACGCAAGGCGGCAAAGGGCGCGACCACAATCCATTCGTCTTCACCAACTGGCTCTGCGGCGGCGGCATCCAAGGAGGCGTGGTCGGCGGCGAGAGCGACGAGTGGGGCTACAAGCCTCTCGACCGGGGCAATCCCACCACCTGCTACGACATCCACGCCACGATGATGCATCTGCTCGGCATCGACCACACAAAGCTAACCGTCCGCCACAACGGCATCGACCGCCGCCTCACGGACGTGCATGGTCATGTCATTCGCGATTTGGTGGCGTGACGAACATCGCGATCTCGCTCGGCGGATCCACCTCATATGATTGGTTTCATGGTGCGGGAATCGGATAGACGGCAGGAAGTACATTGAAGCCCAAGAATGTGGCAGCGGCGCGCTGCTTGAGATCGGCGCTCACGAAATCCGTTTCGCCCGCCACTCGTGCGGCGGCGAGATGCAGCACGTCATTCGTGCGGACGAGCACCGGCGGAGTTTGAGAAAGGCACTGATCGAGCAAGGTCCCGAACACATTCTCAAGCTCCGCATGCTCCGAAACAAGTGCGATCCAGCCATTGGCGATGTCGCCCAGCAATCTTGCATAACAGGCAGCGCCGCCTCCTTGTCCCAGCACACCCTCGGCTTCGCGTCGCCTGAAAGCTGTGCGCGCCTCATGCTTGCCAATAAAAGCCGTCACGCGAGCGCCTGATGGATTCAGCAAACCCTGGAACACAACGGAATCACTCTCCGTGAGGTAGAGCTTCAGGAGCGCTGATGTGTCCCAGTAGCTCATTCAGAAGCGGTCTTCTCGGATGTCGTCCATCAGTTGCTGGAGCGGCATGGCTGACTTGCCGCGGTGGGTCCGCACTTTCAATTCCTCCAACTCGGCCAGCCATTGTTTCATGTCCGCTGGCGTCCGCTCGCGAGGCATGAATGCCGCATTTGCTGACACTGTGAGGCGCCCTTGCAGCCAAGTCAGCAGCGACCATTGGTCCTGTGAAGGCAGTCCGGCCACCGCCGACTCAATCTGAACGAGTGTGCTCATGGACGGGAGGATGCCCTCCCGTGCGAAGCCCGTCAATTGCAGTCTTCCAAGGCACCATGATCTGCGCCGTGAAGCGCCATGGGCGGTCTGGGCAATCGTAGCGCAAGCTTTTCGCCCACGCGAAAGGCCGGGAGTTGCTTCCGCCGCCACCACATACCCACATCACCGACGGCCTGCCTCACAACGCTCCTGGCCGCTTCTATGTCGATAGCTCCTGCATTGACTGCGACCTCTGCCGGGGTGACGCGCCTGACTTCTTCCGACGCGACGATGATGCCGGCTTCACCGTGGTCTTCCGGCAGCCGTTGACGGATGGCGAGGTGGCTGCCTGCGTGAGCGCGCTGGAGAGCTGCCCCACCGAATCCATCGGTCAGATCAACGCAACCGAGGGGTAGGGTGCGCGAGGTGCTTACGGAACTCTTGAAGTGACAGCCATGAACAGCGATGTCACCACGCATGGGCCCGAAACCAGCTTTGACCACACGGCGGAAGTTCATAGCGACCAGCACTGCGGCCCTCGCCGCACCCCACATCCGCGCGCAAAGCAAGACCGCGCCGGAGTTCCACGGCAGCCTCGTGGGACCAGCATGTGCGCGGCGTTTATCTCCCCGGCGCCTATGTCAGCCGGCCGTCATTTACGGCCGCCGCCTGTTTTCCGGCGTGTGCTTCGGCGCGAAGCCAGACGACTACCGCATGTGGCAGGGTCGCGGATTCGTCACCATCCTCGATGAAGCGGACAAAGTGGTATCCAACCCCGGCGGCGAGGCGCCCATCTATGGCGAAGGCCCCATCAAGGTGATGCTGCAAGCCCAGCCGGTCTTAAACACCTGCCACGATGTGTGCGTGGACAAGCACGGCGATCTCTACGTCTGCCAGTGGAACAGCGGAGGCGTGTACCCATACAAGCTGTGCCGCGAGGCGTGAGAAGTTCCCGCTTGAGCAAGCGACCGGACGAGCGCAACGATCCGCAACATGATTTTGGACACGCTCGATCTCTCATCCCGCTATGAAGCTCTGAATCCACGCTTCGAAAAGGCGTTTGCATTTCTCCGCACGGTGGACGGCACGCAGGCTCCCGGGCGGCACGAGATCGAGGGTGACGACTGCTTCGCCCTCGTGCAGAGCTATCAGACGAAGCCGATGGACAACGCCCTCTTTGAGGCGCACCGCAAATACATCGACGTGCAGTTCGTCCACAGCGGACGCGAGACGATCCTGTGGGCGCCGCTCGATGCGATGCGTGAGGAGACCATGGCCCACGATGATTCAAAGGACGCCGCGCTGTGGAAACTGGTGCGCGACGTGACACCTCTTCACCTCAGCCCGGGGCAGTTCGCGATCTTGTTTCCCACCGACGCGCACGCGCCGTGCGTGGTGTGGGAGAAGCCTGAGCAGGTCTTCAAAGTCGTCGTGAAGGTGGCGGCGCGGTGAAGTCCCTCGCTGGCACGGTTAAGCGCACACGGACGAGCAGCTCGTTCAGCGCGGCCCGTGTCTCCTCACCCGGCACCCCGCGAAGTGCCGAGGCTTCATGCGCGGACTGCAGCTTGATGCGAAGCCTGTCGTATTCTCGGAGATGAAACTCCATGTCTGCATTGTCGAGCGTGGATTGCTCAAACCCGGCGAGCTTGCGTGCCACCAGTTCGTCGATGAACGGCAGTTTGAACGACGCATTCAAAGTGACGAGGTTCGCCTCGATCTCGCCGGTGCGCATGAGCCAAATGCCGGTGAGCAGCACGCGATACACATAGAGCAACGGCTTCACGCGGCGCGGTGACTCCTTGGCAAAGAGGTTCCACTGCGCACCTCTTACTGTGAACCGGCGCGCATTTGCCGTCGTATCCGACGGTGAGAAAGATGTCGTTGAATCCCTCGCGCAAGCGGTCGTAAAACGCGTCTTCCCTCATCATCGCGTCGAGCAGTGATGGCAGCGCGCCGAGGCCCACGGCGGGCAGTTCAATGTCCGATGGCAACCGGCCACAGAGCTGCAACGTCACGTGCCGAAGCAGGCGGCCGTCGTCGAGCATCGTCACGCCCTCGAAAAACGGCGGCTCATCCTTGTCTGCGACGGCTGCGATCTTCCCATGCGTGTCGAGCCCACGCACGAATTTCTCCAGGAGCCGATAGGCCGTCGAGTCGGGTTTGAGAGCATCTTCACCTTCGTGCTGGAGCTTGCCAACCGCCTTCAACAGCACGCGCGACCCGCCGCCCTCGCCCGTTTCCTTGATCGACGCCATCCTCGCAAATGCGGCGCGATTGTGGATCAGCGAGACATGCCTGCCGGGAGTTTCATCGCGAGCGGGATCCTCCAGCACGAACTTGCTGTCCTCGGCGTCACCGCCCGCCTTGTGGCATTTGAGGCACGATTGCGCGGCCACCTTGGGCCAGACCTCTGACGCGAAGGAAGTGTCTGCGTCCTCCGCTCCGATCCGGGGCGGGAAAACCAGGGCCAGCACTGGCAGCACACATGCGAGGCGTTTCATCAGACGCAGAATCAAACGCGGATCACGACACCGACTTTCCCCGGCAACACCGCGCCTTTTCGTCCCGTAGGTTTGCGCCCCGGATGAAGCTGACTTTTTCCATCCTCCTCAGCGCTCTGGCCTGCACCGCACGCGGTGGCGAGGCCGTGCTCACGTTTGAAAAGGACGTGCGGCCCATCGTGAAGGCGCACTGCACGCACTGTCATGGCGAGGAGGAGAAGCCGAAGGGCGGCGTGGATTTGCGATTGCGGCGCTTCATGGACGCGGCGCTCGATGATGGCCGCCATGTGCTCGTTCCGGGCAGGCCTGACCAGAGCGAGATGGTGCGGCTGATGCGCAGCGGCGAGATGCCGGAGAAGGGCAAGAAAGTCTCAGCCGAAGAGCTGGCGGTCATCGAGCGATGGATTGCGCAAGGAGCGAAGACGGCCAAGCCGGAACCGCTCACGCTCGCGCCCGGCCCGTTGATCTCGGATCAGGACCGCGAGTATTGGGCCTTTCAGCCGGTGCGGCGTCCGACCGTTCCGGGGGATGTGGACCCGAAAAGAGTGCGCACGCCGGTGGACGCGTTTCTTCTTCATTCGATGCGCGGGAAGGATCTCGACTTTACCCCGGAAGCAGACAGCCGGACGCTCATCCGCCGCGTGACACTGGACCTGACTGGTCTGCTGCCCACGCCGGAAGACGTGGAGGCGTTTGTGAATGACAAGTCGCCGCTGGCCTATGAACGGCTCGTGGAGCGGCTGCTGGCTTCGAAGAACTACGGCGAGCGCTGGGCGCGCCATTGGCTGGATGTGGTGGGGTACGCGGACTCGAATGGATACGCGGAGGCTGACTCTGTGCGACCGCAGGCGTGGCGCTACCGAGACTACGTGATCCGCGCGATAAACGAGGACAAGCCTTGGAGCGAGTTCATCCAGGAGCAGCTCGCTGGCGACGAGATCGCCGGCGCCACGCACGCGGACTATCAGCAGGCAGTGCTCGATCCGCGACGGCGCGATGCCCTCACCGCCACCGCCTTTTTGCGCATGGCACCCGATGGCACGGGCGACGGTGTCGATGACGCGAAGCTGGCGAAGAACCAGGTCATCGCCGAGCAGATGAAGATCACGACCTCGTCCCTCATGGGCATGACGGTCGCCTGCGCGCAGTGCCACGACCATCGCTACGATCCGATCACCCAGGCGGACTATTACCGGCTGCGCGCGGTCTTCGATCCTGCGTTTCATTGGGAGGCGTGGCGGGCGCCGGCGCAGCGCCTGTACTCGCTTTATTCGCCGGAGGAACGGACCAAGGCGAACGAGATCGAGAAGCAAGTCGGCGACATCAACCGCGCCGCACAGGCGATGAGCAAAAATTTTCTCGATGAGATTTTCGAAGTCGAGATCCTCAAGCTGCCGGAAAACGAGCGCGCCGCATTCCGCGTGGCACGCGCCACGCCGAAGGACAAGCAGACGCCCGAGCAGAAGGCGCTGATCAAAAAATATCCGTCCGCGCTGGCGACGTACTCGCTCGATCTCTACGACAAGAAGAAGCAGGACCTCGTGCTCGCCAAGATGGCAGAGGGCACGAAGCTGCGCGAGACGCGGCCGCCAGAAGGATTCGTGATGGCGCTGATGGAGATGAAGGGGCAGGTGCCGGTCACCAAACTTTTCAACCGCGGCGACCATGACCAGCCGAAACAAGTCGTGCCGCCTGGCGAGCTGAGCATCATCGCCACGCCCGAGATCGAGCCGTTCAAGCCGGCGGCCCTCGGCACTGGCTCCACGGGCCGGCGGCTCGCCTACGCGCAGTGGCTGACGAGCGGGCGGCACCCACTCGTCGCCCGAGTTCTGGTGAACCGCTTTTGGCTGAACCACATGGGCCGGGGCATCGTGAACACACCGGGAGATTTTGGCCGGCAGGGAGAACTGCCGACGCATCCGGAACTGCTCGACTGGCTCGCGGATGAGTTTGTCAGAGGCGGCTGGAAATTGAAGCCGCTGCACCGCCAGATCCTCCTCAGCAGCGCCTATCGTCAGTCGTCGGTCAACGAGGCGTCGGTGCGCGGCGATCCGGAGAACAAACTTTACGCACGGCACAAGATGCGCCGGCTCGATGCCGAAACGCTGCGCGACTCAATGCTCGCAACGGCAGGCACGCTCGTGCAGTCCAGCTTCGGTCCGCCCAGCGGCGTGGGGCGTGATGCACAGGGCCGCGTGGTCACTGGCATCGACAAAGGCACGATCACGCTCAACAAGGTCGATCCCGCTGGCGCCGACGATTTCCGCCGCTCCATCTATCTCCAGGTGCGGCGCAGCAAACCTGTGACCGTGCTCGACACCTTCGACGCGCCCACGATGACCCCGAACTGCGAGATGCGCGCGCAGACGACCGTTGCACCGCAGTCGCTGCTGCTGATGAACGACACCTTCGTGCTCGAGAACGCGCGCCGTCTCGCGGAGCACCTTCAGGCTTCCCTGCCCGACGACCGGCGAAAGCAGATCGAGCGGGCGTGGCTCTTGCTATACAGCAGGCCCGCGACGGATGCCGATCTCACCCGCAGCCTGTCTTACCTCGAGGAGCAGACAAAGGCCCTCACGCAATACCACCACAACATCCAGCACGCGAAGGGCGTGGTGCCGAATCCCGGACAGGAGGCCATGGCGAGCCTCTGCCAAGTGCTCTGCAGCTCGAACCGGTTTCTTTACGTCGAGTAGCGCGCCGCCGATTTTCGCGGCGCGCCCGCTCGATGCGGGTCACACATCGAGCTTCGTCCACGCCGCGTTCTTTTTGCTGGATGCGACGACCGCCTCGATGAAAGCCATGCCGCGCACGCCGTCCTCGATCTTGGGATAGTCATTGGCGGGATCGTCCTTGGCGATCTTCTTCTTGTCGATCCGCGCACGGATGGCGGTGGCGAAGTTTTTGTAAATGTTCGCGAAGGCCTCGAGGTAGCCTTCGGGATGCGCGGGCGGTGTGCGGCCGGCGCCGAGCGCGTTCTTTCCGAGGTAGCCATTGGCGGTGCGGTACACCTGCATGGGCTGGTCCAGCCACTTCACCAGCAGCGTGTTCGGCTCGTTCTGATGCCACTCGATGCCGCCCGTCTCGCCATACACGCGGATGTTGAGGTTGTTCTCCTCCCCCACGCTGATCTGCGAGCTGTGCAGCACGCCCTTCGCGCCGTTGTTGAAGCGCAGCAGCACGTTCGCGTCGTCATCCAGCTTGCGCCCTTTGACGAAGCTGGTGATGTCAGCGGCCAGCTCCTTGATCTTCAGGCCGGTGATGTACTCGGCCAGATTCTCGGCATGCGTGCCGATGTCTCCCACGCAACCGCCCGCGCCGCTCTTCTTTGGATCCGTGCGCCATGCGGCCTGCTTCTGTCCGCTCTCTTCCAGGCGCGTGGCCAGCCACCCTTGCGGGTACTCGACGACCACCTTGCGGATCTTGCCCAGCTTGCCCGCGCGGATCATGTCACGCGCCTCCTTCACCAGCGGATAGCCGGTGTAATTGTGGGTGAGGCCGTAGAGCAGTCCGCTCTTTTTCACGATGTCCGCCAGCTTCTTTGCCTCCGCGAGATTCAGAGTCGCAGGTTTGTCACTCAGCACATGAAAGCCATTTTCGAGCGCCATCTTCGCCGGAGGAAAGTGCATGTGGTTCGGCGTGACGATGGAGACGAAGTCCATCCGCTGGTCCGCCGGCAAAGCGGCCTCGCCTTTGATCATCTCCTCGAAGCTGCCGTAGCAGCGGTCGGGGGGCAGAAAGAAATCCGCGCCGCTGGCCTTCGATCTCTCCGGATCGGAGGAGAAAGCACCGCACACCAGCTCCACCTGCTGGTCGATTGCCGCTGCGATGCGGTGCACCGCGCCGATGAAAGCGCCACGGCCACCGCCCACCATTCCGTACCTGATTTTCCGGCTCATGATTGAGGAGAGAGTTGAGATTGTTGGGTTGAACGAAGAGCGCGGATTGTGGAGCAGACACGAGGCATCGGCAAGCGGCGACTCACGAACGCGGGACGGGCATTCTTCAGCTCTTGATCGCTGGATTGAATTCCCGCGAAGCGCTGCCAAGATCAGCGGCGCTGATCCCAGATGCGCCGATCCATGTTCAATCTGATTCCTCCGATCCTAGGCGCGTGTCTCATCCTCGGCGCGCTCCTGCAGGAGCACGCCGCCTGGCCGATGCGGGAGGTGATCGAGTGCAAGCCAGCAGCGCTGGTGAACGAGGAAGGCTGCCTGCGCCATCCGCTGCCGAAGAATCTGCGCGGAAAAAAGCACGGCGGCGCATCGCATGTGCTGCAGGATGGCCGCCCGATTCGCGGCGTGCTGCGCACCACCAAGCGCGTCGCGGCCGACCTGGAACCGCATCTGGCCCTCACCAGCAAGACCGTTGTGTGGAAGCCGCTCGCGGGCGCTGATGAGGCCACGCAGTACCGGATTGTTCTCGCGCCTGACTTCACGTTTTGGTTTTGGATTCTCGTGCTGGCCGGGGCAGCTCCGATCCTTCATCATGCGCTCATCGTGCGCGGCGGCAGGGAATGGCTGGCGGCGATGACCGCGCGCTGGGAGCGGAACTTCACGTCGCTCCCCCGCCCCGCGCAGAACCGGCGGCTGACGTTCGCGTTTGCGCTCACGCTCGTGCTGCTGTGCGTCTTCTCGGAGAAAATCCGAGACTTCGGCTACGACGGCCTGTGGTATGCAAAGATAGCGGATCGCGGCCCTGGAGTGCTGGCTGATCAGGACGGCCTGGCGATGCACAGCATGCAGCGCATCGCCCCCATGATGCTGGTGCATGGCGCGGCGCGGGTGATCCGGGAGCTGATGAGTGCCACAGGGCTCGAGGTGACGGTGACGGACGCAGACCGCGAGACGGGTTTGAAACATTTTACCTCGCGCTGCCTGCTGCTTGCCTTTTACATCGTGGGAGTGGCGTGGCTCACTGCGTCGGCCGTTTCGGCGCTTTGCGTCTTCGACAGGTTGCAGCTCACCGCGCGCGGCAAGCTGACGGGGTTCATCCTCTTGTTTGCGAGCTTCCCGACGCTCCGGCTGTTCGCCTATTACCCGAACTTGAGCGACTACTACGGCTTTGCGTTGGGCGTGTTCTCATATCATGCGTATCTTTCGCGACGGTGGCTTCTCCAGGTCGTAATCGCAGTCATCGGGGCCTACACGTTTCCGATGGTGTCAGTCGTGTCGCTTGGGCTGCTCGCCGCATCCATCGAAGGATGTGGCACCAGCGGCATGAAGCTTCCGGTGCAAAGATTGCCGCGTCTGCGCTGGTGGCTCGCGGCTGCTGCCACGGTGATCTCCGCCGTGGTTTTCTGGAGTCTGGCGCCACAAGGAGCCGCCCTGATCGCGGCAAACTGCACACAGCCGCTGCCATGGCTGTTCCCTGTGAGCGTGGCGTGCTGCGCGCTCTACGTCGGAGCCGTCACGCACGGCTTTTGCCATGCGATGCGCGGCGTCACGCCACGCCTCATCTCGTGGCTCGGTGGCGGTCTTCTTGCGCTTGCCTTGTTCTTCTCCATCCAGTTTTCCATCGCGGTGGTGTTCGGAGAAGTGGCAAAGGGCGGGCAGTCGTTCTTCTGGCTGCTCAAGATTTTGTCAGCCACGAGCGTGATCGATCCCTTTTGCTTCCTCGGCGCGCACCTCGCTTACTTCGGCCTGATCGTCGTGTTCGCCGTCATCGCGTGGGGCGGGATGTGGGCCGAGGCGGCACGGCATGGTTTGAGCCTGTGCTTGTTGCTCGCCCTGCTCCTCGTCCTCTCATTGATGAGTGAGTCCCGCTGCCTTAGCAATGTGCTGCCGGTGATGGTCTTTCTGATCTCAAAATCCATTCCTGAGCATGTGAGTCCGGCGCGCTGCCTCATCGCGCAGTTGCTCGTCTGCTGGACATGGCTGCCCCTGCGGCAAGGCTCCACTTATTTCATGCCCTTCGGCCCGTGGAACGAACACTGGCTCGCATGGCTGAAGCTCGCCATTTTCGCCACCGCTCTGTTTGTGCTTTGCAGAACGAGACTGCTCTTCGCGCAGGTGGATCTGAATGCTCCGACCACGCCTCGCGGCGTTCCGGCGTCGCGGGGATGAATCGAGCATTGGCGCTGGTCGCGGAAGATTTTTCGTGATACAGGCTCCGCCGATGAAACCCGGATGGATTCCCTCGGCACAAGACGGACGTGAAGCTGCCACACGCGCGGCCTCGCCCTAGCAAGCATGCAGCGACTGGTCAGCTTAGTGTTCGATGTGGTAGGCGGGCTTTCGTTGCTGCTCGAGAGGACGTTCTCGTTTGTCAGCCGGGGTGATTCGGATGCGGCAGCGGCGATGGTCATCACCCTCTGCCTGTTGTTGATCGTGTGCTGCCACGAGATGCTGGTGCGCCGCAGCATGACGCGCGTGCGCGCCCGGCGCATCGCATGCGTGGCGGCAGGTGCCCTGCTGGTGTTTGTGGGATTGCTCCATGCCGGCACGCGGGTGATCCCGCTGGTTCCAGAGAAGATTCAAGCAGGCACCGGGAATGGATTCCGATATCAGCTTTCCCAAAACCAAGCGGACGAACTCGCGAAATCGAAATGGCTGATGATCGCGGTGACAGGTCGTTTCTCTCCGCAGGCCTGGGTGCGTGCAGATTCCCGGATGCGGCTCGCCGGCTCGGTGGCGGGGGTCACCAAGTCAGGAGAAGGCCGCTATTTTCTGAAAGGGAAGACGCTGTATTTCTCCATTCCGAACGGATCAGATCCGATGCGCGCCGGGGCCTCGTATCGCATCGTGCGGGAGAAAAAGTGGTTCACGGTGTTCCGCGCGGCAGTGTGCGTCACGGCTCTCGTCGGCGCGCTTGGACTGGTGCTTCATCGGGGCGCGCCATGGCTGCGGCGCGGACTCGCACACATCAAGCGTGAGCGCGGCCTGCTCGCCGCGTTGGGTGTGTTTGTCGTTTTCTTCGGGTGCCATCAGTGGCGGTTCATCTCACAGGACTCACGCCAGCAGATGGTCACCTCCCGAGACGATGACGGCTACATGTTCAAGCGGCTTCAGGAAGCGGCCGAGCAGAAGACGATGGACCCCTGGAAGCTGAACAACCTGGCCTACGGGGCGGTGGGATTCTATCCTCTCGCTCTGATGCCGTACGCCGCCGCGCATCTTGGAGTGACTCCATCTGTGGAGGCTCTCAACCTTCACGCGCGCGGCCTCAAGGTTCTTCTTTCCGCAGGATTTCTCGCCGCCGTGTGGCTGCTGGGGGCCAGACACTTCGGCAGGGCGCCGGCAATCGCCGCCGTGCTCCTGACGGCGACGAATCTTGGCTTCCTCAGCTACTCATCGTTCCCATTCTACCCGGATGTCTTCATGGCGATGTTCTCCACGCTCTCGCTGTGCTTTCTCCTGGATCTCGCGGCGCGGTGGAGCGCGCGCGCTTTTTTCCTCGCGGTGGCCTGCGCGGCGATGTCGGTGTCGGTCAAGTTTCTGACCTTCCTTCTCTTTCCCTTCATCGGCGTCATCGCCTTGCTGGCCCTTTGGAGGGAGCACCGCGGTCGTTCGCGCGAGTTTGCCGCAGCCGTGGTGAGGAACGGTCTCGCGGCCGGTGTGTTGTGCGTGGCGATTTTCTTCCTGTGCAATCCGTACCTCGAATACAACAGCAAGTGGATCGTGCCTAACTACAAGCTGTGCGGGTCGCTCTACAGCGCCGAGACGCCGAACTTCGTGGCAGGCGCCGCGGCGCGCGTCTCCACCTGGCTGGACACATGCTACCGCGTGGAGAACGATCCCACGGACATGGTGTTTGCGGCGCTCGCCCTCGTCGTCGGCGCTTTTCTCCTGGTCCGGCTTACGGGTGCCTGCGCGGGCGCACGGCGTTCCCATTGGAAATGGCCGGCAGGCGCGATGACAGCGGCTTGCATCCTGCTTTTGTTCGTCGTGGCTTTTCAGGCCTATCTCTTTCGCACCGTGACGCTGAGCGAGGGCATCGACAGCCGCTTGCTAATTCCGGTTTATCCGGTGCTCTATGTGGTCGCGGTCTGGGGCGTGGCTGGAGTCTTGCGAAAAATGAATCCGAGTGATGCAGCCACCTGATCCAACAGCTCCGCGTCCGCGCACGAGTCATGCATTACTGGGCAGGCTTCAACCGCTGGTGCTGCTGGCCATCTGCATTGGCGTGGCCAGCCTGGCATTGCCGCGCCTCCGCAATGTGGCGGGCTTCTTCCGCTTCTTCGGCCGCCCGCCTGCTTCCTCACCTGTGTCCGCGTGGCTGGCTGCCACCGAAACCCCGCCGAATGCTCACATCATCAGTGGCCCTCAGTCTTGGATCCCTCCGCAGTACGAACATGTGGTGGATGGCATCTGGCATCCCCGCGCAATTGAGAGTATCTATCAGGCTCGGAAATTGCCGTTCGTTTACATCGAGGACAAGAGCAGCTACGAGCTGAATTTCTCACCCGCGGTCCACGCCCGCGGCTTCAACACCAGCGGACAGCAGGCGATGCACGCGCGAGGCGCCGCGCTGTATGCGGCGCTGCAGCACAATGCCATGCAGCCTTTTGTCCTCGCGCACGCAGGCGAGGAAGTCATCGGCACGAACACGCTTCATCCGTTCAGCGCTGAGTTCAGGCTCTACGCAAACCCGCTGGCTTATTCCCCGAATCTCGCTCTGCAGGCGGTGATGAGCGTCCTCGGCGCGGGCGGCGGCAAGAACGTGCTGGCACTTCCGCCCAAGCAGCCGGGCGCGCTGTCGCTGCAGTGGGAATCGCCCGTGACCGCCAGCACCATCCATGTGGTGACCCGTGGCAATTGCCGTGATGTGAGCGCGACGATCGAGACGGCGGACGGCGGGCACGAGTCTTATGTCATCCCGCGCCTCGGCGCCGAAGATGCGGAAGCGGACGCGACGCATCACCTCATTCGGTTGGCCCCGGCAAAAGACATTGTCGGAATGAAGCTCGTCACCTCCAGCACCGCCGACGCGCCGTGCCTCATCAGCGATGTGAACGTGCATCCGCTGGTGCCGGTCGGCCTGAACGCGACGCGCCAGTATTTTGAGATGATCAGCGCAGGAGGGGCCGCACCGGATCTCTCCAGCCTTTTTGCCTGGAGGCCCATGACGCATCCGGGTGTTCGGATCCCGGCGGGGGAGACGATCTCGTTTGAGTTGAAGCGCAGGATGGAGTGCGACATCAGCGATGCGGTGTTCGTACTCGATTCGGTTCCGGCCGGCAGTTGCTCGGCGCGGTGTGTCTTCAGATTTGCCGATGGATCGAAAGTGGAACTGGAGGGCACGGAGCGCCGCTCACTCGCGCCGGCGCACGTGTACTTTTTGTTTGAATGTCCCGGCGGAAATGAACCGGTCCGGATCGAGGGCCACGTCTCGAGCCAGGTGGGCGCGATCCTCCGCCAAGTGCATGTGAACGCCCGTCCGGCACTGGAGGCCGCCGCACGATGACGGCGCTGGCAAAGCGGGCCGCATCCCGACGGAGCGTCGCGTTCATCGCAAAACTGGCTTTCGCCGCGGTGCTGCTCATCCTTCTTGCGCGACGTGTTCCGTTGCGGGATGCGCTCAGCGCGCTCGGCCAAGTGTCACCGGCGCTGTGGCTGGGCGGCATTTTGCTCAATGCAGGAGTGCTCATTGTCGGCGCATGGCGCTGGCATCTCACCGCCTTGCGCACGATCCCGATGCGCACATGCCTCGCCTACTCGTGGATTGGACATTTTTATTCCACCGTGCTCCCGGGCGCGATCGTGGGCGATGTCGCGAAGGCTGCGGCGCTCGCCACCAGCGACACACGGCACAGGACGATGGTGCTGCCCGTCTCCGTCGCCCTGGACCGCATGTTGGGGCTCATCTCCCTGCTGCTGGTGCTCGCCATCGCCCTGGTGGCTATGGGCGGGGAAAAGCGTGGGCTGCACCCCGCGCTTGTCGCGTTCGGAGTCGGCGCTGTCGTTTCAGTTCTGGTCCTCGCGCCACAGATCATGAGCCTGACGCTGGCGCTGGCGCGCAAAGCCCGCTTTCTGCCGCACGCTATCGTCCACCTGATTGACCGCGTGCATTTTGTGATCCGGCAGGTGGGCACCAGGCAGTGGTTGTTCATGCTGTTTCTCAGCTTTGTCATGCACGCGCTCTCCGGCACGGTCTTCGCCCTCGCGGCGCGCGGACTCGGCGTGAGCATCGAGTTCTGGCGGCTCGGTCTGTACTACGTCGCCACATGCATCGTGCTCATTCTCCCCGTGACCGTCGCGGGCATCGGCGCGCGCGAGCAGGTGTCGGTCTGGGTTCTCGGCGCATCCGCCGGCGCCGCCGCGCTGCCGGTCGCTCTCTCGTGGTATTTGTTCGCCACTTCCGGTATTCACGCCGTCATCGGCGGACTCGTGCAGCTTGCGGGCTGGATGCGGAGAGGGTGATCATCGGCTCAGCGAGGACTTGCAGGGTCATCGCCGACCTCGCGAAGTTTGCAGCGATTCGCGGGACAGATTCCTGGCCGGTTGGCAGCAATCCACCCTCACGGTCGGCCATCGCAGCCAAGCGTCCGACATGCCTACGTACGCAGCCGCGTGCTGACATCGCAAACGAACTGCTCGTGAATCTGCTCCGTGCCTGAGACAGGCGTCCTTCGCCGAACACGCGGGCTAGAGCTGGATCATGGTTGTTCAACGAATGTCTGCTCTTGATGCCCTCACTGATGCGGATGCAAGTATCGATCGCCAAGCCAGGGACGGGGGTCATTTATCCGCCGCGCGCGCCTTTGAACCCGGCTGCATCACGGATGATGAACGGCGGCCGGTTGCGCGTCTCGTCGAAGGTGCGCCACAGATACTCCGCCACCACGCCGAGCATGAGCAACTGCACGCCCGAGAGCGTGACGATCAGCGTGACGAGCGAGGCCCAGCCTTCGAGAGGCGACCCCAGGATGAGCGTGCGCAAAACGACAAACAAACCGTAGGCAAACCCGAGCGCCGAAAACAAAACGCCCGCATACGTCACCAGCCGGATCGGGAAAAACGAGAAGGCCACAAAGCTGTCCACCACCAGCTTGATCTTCTTTCCCAGCGTCCATCGGGATGCGCCGCGCTGCCGCGCCTGCCGGTGATACGGCACGAAAACCTGAGAGAAGCCCGACCAGAGGATCAGGCCGAAAATCGACGTGTTCTTCTCCCGCATGGCCACCACCGCATCGATCACCTTGCGGTCCACCAAGCAGAGGTCGAGACCAGTGCGCGGCATGTTTTGCAGCGCGAAGCGGCGCATCAGCGACGAGTAAATGAATGAGAACACGCGCGTGCCGAGCGGGTCATCGCGTTTCTCCCGCGTGCCCCACACGACCGCCGCACCCTCACGCCACTTCTTGAGCATCTCGCAGAGGACCGAGGGCGGATCCTGCAGGTCGGCGGCGAGATAGGCGGCCGCGTCGCCCGTGCATCTCTCAAAACCCGCCAGCAGCGCGGCGTGGCTGCCGAAGTTCCGCGAGAAGCTGATCACGCGCAGCCTGCCATCGCTCGCGGCCATCCTCGACAAGGCCGCAAAGGTCCCGTCGCTCGAGCCGTCATCGACGAAGACGATTTCCAACGTGACATCCGCCTCCTGCGCAAACGCCGCATCCACCGCCGCCACGAGGTGAGGGATGTTCTCCTCTTCATTGAGCACCGGAATGATCAGGCTCAGCTTCATGGTCGTGCGCGCGCGGGGTTGCCGTAGGCGATGCAGGTCGCGGTCAAGTCCTTCACCACCACCGCGCCGATGCCGACCAGCGCGCCGGGCGCGATGTGGATGCCGTCGCGGATCGACACATTGCTGCCGATGTAGCAGTTCTCTCCGATCCGGCAGCCGCCTGAGACGCACACGCCGGATGCAAGCGCCGTGTGATCCCCGACGATGGAGTCATGCGACACCACCGTGTTTTGTAAAACCATGCAGTGACTGCCGATGGCGGCGCCCGCGCCGACCGAGACATTGGCGAGAAGCACGGTGCCGTGGCCAACGCGCGCGTGCCGGGACACGACCGCCGTCGGATGAATGATCGTGGCCCAGCGCCCTGCCGTCACGCCGGTGCGCGCGATGATGTCCGGCTTGCAGCGGTAGCTCTTCGGACTGCCGATGCCGTTCACGAACGAGGCGTGCGGAAATTCTGCCGCATCCCCGATGCGACCTAGCACGGGAAAGCCAGCGACCGTCGTGCCTTGCGCGGAGTCCGCGTCGTCGAGAAAACCGATCATCCTCACCGCCTCTCCACGCGCGGCGAGCTGCTCGACGGCCTCCGCGATGTCCACGCAGTTGCCATTGCAGCCGATGATGATGATTTCTTTTGGAGTCACGATTGGGTGAAGGCGTCGTGCAGCACGTCTGACACTCGGCGAAGCTGATCCTCGCGCAACTCCGCGAACATCGGCAGCGAGAGGCACTGCCGGCCGAGGCACTCGCTCATGGGAAAGTCGCCGGCTTTGTGCCCGAGCGCCGCGCAGGCTTTCTGCAAGTGAAGCGGCAGCGGGTAATGCAGGCCGGACTCGATGCCGGCTTCGGTGAGCTTTTGCTTCAGATGATCGCGGCGGTCGCTCTCGATGACGTAGCAGTGCCAGACGCTCTGGGAGTCGGGAAAGACTCGCGGAAGCGTGACTGGCAGGTCGGCGAGGAGCTCGGTGTAGCGTTGCGCGTGTCTGGCGCGCGAGGCGTTCCATGCGTTGAGATGCTTGAGCTTCAAGCTCAGCATCGCGCCCTGGATGCTGTCCATGCGGTAATTGTAGCCAAGCTCGTCGTGGTAGTAGCGCTCTCCCTGCGCGTGGCTGCGCAGACGGCGCGAGCGGCTCGCGAAACCTTCGTCATCCGTCACGAGCGCGCCGCCTTCGCCGAATGCGCCGAGGTTTTTGCCGGGATAGAAACTGAAGCACGCCATGACGCCGAGTGTTCCCGCGCGTTTTCCTTTGTAGCTCGCGCCGTGGGCCTGCGCCGCGTCTTCGATGACGGGTATGCCGTGGCGCTTGGCGATCTCGAGGATCGGCTCCATGTCGGCAGGCTGGCCGTAGAGATGGACGGGGATGATCGCCTTCGTCCTCGGCGTGATGGCTTTCTCCAGCAACACCGGATCGAGCGTCCGGCGCACGGGATCGATGTCCACGAACACGGGCTTCGCGCCGACGTAATAAATCGCCCACGCGGTGGCGATGAACGTCATCGGCACGGTGATCACCTCATCTCCCGGACCGATGTCGAGGCAGTGCAGCGCGAGATGCAGCGCGCTGGTGCCGCTGTTCAGGCCGACGCACTGGCTGGCGCCGCACCACGCGGCAAACTCGTCTTCAAATGTCTTCGCGGCAGGGCCTTGCGCAAAGCCGGATGACTCGGCGATGTGATCAAACGCGGCGATGGCTTCATCGCGGATGACGCGATACTGGGCGTTCAGGTCGAGAAGAGGAATGCGTTCCATGTGAGATCAGAGTTTGAGAATGCGATGCAGGCTCTCGATCACGCGGTCTTGATCGGCATCGCTCATCTGCGGGTAAAGCGGGAGAATGATGGCGGTGTCCTGCGCGCGCTCGGATTCCGGCAGAGGAAACGGAAGCGGGACGTCGGCACAAGCGGCCTCGCGGTGCGCGCACATCACGGCGCGGCGCGTGGAGATGCCCTCGTCGAGCATCGCCTGCATCACGCCTTTTTGATCGCAGCCATCGGGCAGGCGCACGCAGTAGCTCTGCTGATTGCCGCGCGTCCATGCAGGCTGATGCGGATGTGCCACACCTTTCAGCAAGGCCGCATAACGCGCGCCCAGCTCACGACGGCGCGGCAGGATGGCGGGCAGGCGCTTGAGCTGCTCGCGGCCGATCGCGGCCTGCGGGTCGGTCATGCGGTAGTTGAAGCCGAGGATCGGATACTCTTCAAAGATCACCTGGTCCGATCCGTGCCGCACGCGGTCGCTGACGCTCATGCCGTGCTGCCGCAGAAGACGAAAATGCGCGTCCATCTCCGCGCTGGCGGTGGTGATCATGCCGCCGTCGCCAGTCGTGATGACTTTGCGCGGGTGCAGCGAGAAGCAGACGACATCACCGATGGGCGCGCCGATTTTCTGCCAGCGGCCCTCCCAGAGAATCTCACTGCCGATGGCGCAGGCGGCATCCTCGACGACCTTCAATCCATGCTTTCGCGCAATGGGCATGATGGCTGCCAGATCGCACGGCAGTCCCATTTGATGCACGGCGAGAATGGCCTTTGTCTTTGGCGTGACGGCCCGCTCGATGAGCTTCGGATCGATGTTAAAGGTCCCCGCCTCGATGTCCACGAAGACAGGCATCGCGCCGCAGTAGCGGATGGAGTTTGCCGTCGCGATGTAGGAGTGGCTGACGGTGATCACTTCATCGCCGGGCTTCACGCCGACGGCTAAAAGCGCGAGATGCAGCGCGGTCGTGCAATTTGAAACCGCGCAGGAATGGGTGGCGCCGGTCATCTCCGACCACTCACGCTCGAAGGCCGCGACCTCCGGCCCCTGGGTGACCCAGCCAGTGAGGATGCAGCGATGCGCCGCTGCGGCTTCCTCTTCACCGAGCCAGGGTTTTGCGACGGGAATCTGCACGCTCATGCCTTGGGTGCGACCTCCCAGTTTTTCACGATCTCCTGCTCGAGAAGCTGTTCCGGCGTCCGGCCCTGCGCCTGATACCAGGCGAGCAGTTTCTTCAATCCCTCCGCCAGGGTGACCTCGGGTTTGAAACCGACGAGCCTCTGCGCCTTTGAGGTGTCTGAAAACAAACGCAGCACATCGCCGGGCCGGTCCGCCTCGTGAACGACCTTCGCATTCGCGCGGCCGGTGACGGCGCGCACTTCGCTTGCGAGGTCATTGACCGCCAGCTCAAATCCGCTGCCGATGTTGATCGTCTCGCCAATCGACGCTTCCGCGAGTCCCGCCTCGATGATGCCGCGCGCGGTGTCGCTCACGTAAGTGAAGTCGCGCGTCTGCGTGCCGTCGCCGAAGATGACCATCGGCTTTCCGGCGAGCGTGCGAAGCAAAAATTTCGGGATCACCTCGCCGCTGTCTCCTTCGTGATGACAGCGCGGGCCATAGGTGTTGAAGGGTCGGATCACGACAGTCGCGTAACCGTAGGTGCGGTGAAACGCGCGCGTGTAGCACTCGCCCGCCAGCTTGGCCGCGCCATAGACCGTCATCGGATAAGTCGGATGATCCTCCGGCTGCGGCACGAACATCGCCGTCCCATAGACCTCCGAGCTGCTGACATAAACAAAACGGGAGACGCCCGTATCGCGGGCCATCTTCAGCAGATGCAGTGTGGCGGCGGCATTCACCTCATGGCTCTCGATGGGCGAGTGAATCGAATGCCGCACGCCGAGACAGGCGAGATGAAAAACGACATCCACACCGCGGAGCAGCTTGCCGATGCGCGTGTAGTCCCGGATGTCCTCCGTCTCGAGCTGGCACTGCGCGCCGAGCAATTCCGCAACGTTCTCGCGTTTGCCGTTCGCGAGATTGTCCACGATCACGACGCGCGCGCCGGCATCGCGCAATTGCCGGCTCAGCTCCGAGCCGATGAACCCCGCGCCTCCGGTGACGAGGATGGTTTTGTCCTTCAGATTCACGTTGCTCATTTCTTGATGTTCACGGGTGCCCCGCGTTGCGCGAGGGATTGATTGGCGGCCTCAAGGATGCGCACGACGCGCAGTCCCGCCTGGCCGTCGGTGATGGGAGTTTTGCCTTGCTCGATGCACTCGATGAAGTGGGTCGATTCCGCCCGCAAAGCCTCGCCCTGGCCCAGGTGCGGCGCCCACATGTCACCCATCCGGTAGTCCACCAGCGTGCGATGCACGCTCTCTGGAGTTTTCTCATTGAGCGTCGCACCCCGGTCGTAGATCTTGAGCTTCTCGCTCGGCTCGAGGTCGTCATACACGATGCTCTTGCGGTCACCGCCGATGATGGTGCGGCGAATTTTCAGAGGGGAGAGCCAGTTCAAATGAAAATGCGCGATGAGGCTGCTCTCGAAGAAACACGTGAGGTAGGCCACGTCCTCATGCTGGCCCGCAAGATGCGCGAGGCCTGTGGCAGAGACCGCCACCGGCTCCTGACCGAGCGCGAAGTCCATGATGGCGAGGTCATGCACGGCGAGATCCCAGAGCACGTTCACATCATGCTGGAAGAGCCCGAGATTGATGCGCACGGAGTCATAATAGAGGAGCTGGCCGAGATCCCCGCCATCCACCAGCTCTTTGATCTTCCGCACCGCGCTCGTGTAGGCAAACGTGTGGTCCACCATGAGCACCAGGTTCTTCTCCGCTGCCAGCGCGACGAGCTCCTCCGCCTGCGCGACGGTCGCCGTCATCGGCTTCTCCACCAGCACATGCTTGCCGGCCTCGAGCGCTTGTTTGGCCAGGGGGAAATGGCTCGACACGGGTGTCGCGATCGCGACGGCGTCAAGGTCCTCCCGCGCGAGCAGCGCGGCGTAGTCTGCGGTGGTGTGCAGCCCCGGGTTTTGCTCGCGGGCCTTTTTCAGCCGGGTTTCATTGAGATCACACACGGCGGCCAGGCGCGCGCCTGGCGTGGTGGAAAAGTTTCGGATCAGATTCGGGCCCCAGTAGCCGCAGCCGATGACAGCGATGTTGATCATTTCGTGAAGAGGCTCGTGATGATGGTTTTGGTCATCGCAGTGCACGCGCAGGCACACCGGCGACGACAGCTCCCGCAGGCACGTCTTTGGTGATCACCGCGCCGGCACCGACCATCGCGCCGGCACCGATGGTGATGCCGCACAGGATCACCGCGCCGCTGCCTAGCGAGGCGCCTTTGCACACGCGGGTGGAGATCACGGCCCAATTTTCCTCCGTCTGCAGCGCGCCGCCCGGGGCGGTCGCGCGCGGTTCCTTGTCATTGGTGAACATCACCCCATGCCCGACGAAGACCTCGTCCTCCAGCGTCACGCCCTCGCAGATGAACGTGTGAGACGAGACCTTGCAGCGCGCGCCGACGGCGGCGTTTTTCTGGATCTCGACAAAGGCGCCGATCTTCGTCTCATCGCCAATCGTGCAGCCATAGAGGTTCACGAGTTCAGGGTGGAAAATCTTGACCTCGCGGCCAAGAACGACAGAGGGAGCAATCGGCATTGGGGGCCGAAGAAACAGGGTCGCCCCGCAATGTCAAGACGTGTGCGACCGTGACCGCGCGGTTCATCATTCGCCATCAAACATCCGGCCGATGCCGCCGAGAATCGACCCCTCCCCAGTGGCCGAGCCTCCGCTGGAAGGCGCATTGGCCAAGATGCGGTCCGCGAGCCGGGAGAACGGCAGGCTTTGCAGCCAGACGGTGCCGTGACCGGTGAGCGTGGTGAGAAACAAACCCTCACCGCCGAAGAACATGCTCTTCAGTCCACCCGCGCGCTCGATGTCGTAGCTGATGCCTTTGGTGAAGGCGACGAGGCAGCCGGTGTCCACCCGCAGCGTGTCGCCGCGCATCTCGCGTTTCACGATCGTGCCGCCAGCGTGAATGAATGCGAGGCCATCTCCCTGCAGCCGCTGCAGGATGAAGCCCTCGCCACCGAAGAGTCCCGCGCCGAACTTCTTCTGAAACGCGATGCCGATGGAGGTGCCGAAGGCGGCGCATAGGAATGCATCCTTCTCGCACAAGATCTCGCCGCCGTAGTCGCTGAGCTTCATTGGGATGATCTTCCCCGGATACGGCGCGGCGAAAGCGACACGCCTCTTCCCTGCCGAGCCGCGGTTTGTGAAGTGCGTCATGAAGATCGACTCACCAGTGAGCACCCGTTTCCCCACGGTCTTCAGCAGGCTCATGAATCCGCCCCCGCTGGGAGTGGAGCCATCGCCCATCTTCGTTTCGAAGACGATGCCGTCCTCCATGTAGTTCATGCCGCCTGCCTCGGCGATGACCGTCTCACCCGGATCGAGCTCCACCTCCACGATCTGCATCTCATTGCCGTGGATCTCATAGTCCACGTCATGCGCGCGCATCGGAGATGCGATCTGGCCGGCGACCGCACCCGGCAATGGTGGGGGCACTCCGCCTCCGCGTTGAAACAAAGCAGGCAGCACCTCTGAGGCAGGCGACCATTGCGGCTGGCCTTCCGTCCACACCAGTGTGTCAGGCCGCACTGCGCCTGATGCGGCGAGGGATTGCAATTGCTCCTCAGTGACTTGATGCCGCTGCCGTTCTGAATCGACGTAAAACCAGGAATGCATGATGAGATGAATGTTTGTTCGGAGAATTGCGCCGTTTTGTTGCGCGATCAACTGGCGCGTCCGCGCTGGTTGATCTCGCTGATCTGCGTGTTCAGCGTGCAGAAGTCGTAGAGCCAGCCGACGAGGAACAGACCGCCGGTCAGAAGGTAGAGCAAACCGGTGATCCACTTGCCCATGTAGAGACGGTGGACTCCGAACACGCCGAGAAAGGTGTGCAGGATCCATGCGACCGAGTAGTCGATGTGACCCGAGGCAAAGCGGCGGTCTGCGTCGCGGTCCATGCCGGGAATGAGAAACAGGTCGATGAGCCAGCCGACGCCGAGAAGTCCCAGCGTGAAGAACCAGATGGTGCCTGTGACGGGCCGTCCGTAGTAGAAGCGATGGGCCCCTGTGAAGCCAAAAAGCCAGAGAATGTAGCCAATGGTTTTGCTGTGTGTGGATGGTGATGCGTTCATGACGGCCGAGTTCTTATCATCGGCATCGGCGCGGGCCATTACAATTTCGGATCGTGTTTGCATCCGCCCGTCCGTCACGCCGAAGCGGCGACCAACGGAAGATTTGGATCCACGTCCGCCTCGAGCGGCGACGTTTCCCCACGGAGAAACCGTTGCGCGGCGGCAAATGCGATCATCGCCGCGTTATCCGTGCTGTGCTCGGGTTTCGCGAGGAGCAGTTCGAGCTTCTCGCGCTCGCAGCGCTGCGTGAGCTTCTCGCGCAGGCGCCGGTTGCAACTCACGCCGCCGCTGACGGTGACGAGCCCTTCGCAAGATTGCCGCGCCGCCGCAATCAATTTATCCACGAGGACATCGACGATGGCTTCTTGGACGGACGCACACACATCCGGCAGCGTCTGCGGACTTGTGAAGTCGAGCTTGGGCAACTCGTAGAGCACGGATGTCTTCAGGCCGCTGAAGCTGAACTCGAACCCGCCGCCCGCCATCATCGTGCGCGGAAAGTGGATGGCCGCAGGATTGCCGGCGCGCGCCGCTTTGTCGATCTCCGGTCCGCCCGGGTATGGCAGGCCCAGCATCTTCGCGATCTTGTCGAAGGCCTCGCCGGCGGCGTCATCGCGCGTCTTGCCGATGAGCCGGTAATCGGCAACGCCCTTCACATGCACGAGCATGGTGTGGCCGCCGCTGACGATGAGCGAAACATTCGGGCGGATGGCAAAGGTGGTGCGCCCCGCCGGGTTGCCCGCGGACTCGGCTGCAAGCCAGCGAGTTGCACCACCTTCCATGAACGGCGAGAGCAGGTGTCCCTCCATGTGATTCACAGCGAGAAACGGTTTGCCTTCCGCGACAGCCAGCGCCTTCGCCATCGACGTGCCGATGAGGAGCGAACTCGCGAGCCCCGGACCGCTCGTCGCGGCGAACGCAGCCACATCCGTCAGTTTGAGATTTGCATCGGCCAGTACTTGCTGCACCAGCGGCCTCACGTGCAACACATGGTTTCGGGAGGCTACCTCAGGAACCACGCCGCCGTACAGCCGGTGAATGTGCGCCTGCGATGCGATGCGGCTGGCGAGCAGCGTGCCATCCGCAGTGCAGATGGCGGCGGCGGTTTCATCGCAGGATGTCTCGAGCGCGAGGATGAACGCCATGACACCTCAGGGCTTCGGCGCGGGCGTTACCACGGGTGGCTGGATCTTCGTCGGCGCGAGCAGCGCGTCCAGCTTTGCCGGCGCCCGCTCCGGCTCTTTCTCCTCGGCGACGGCGGGAGGCTCCTTGCTGAACTCACCAAACACCAGCACACCCTTCAAGGCGTCCACCGCGCGCTCCAACTGCCGGTCGCCCAAATTTGCAAGCTCGAGCGCGGCGGCCTCGCCTGTGCCATGGAGCGCGCGCCACTTGGTGATCTTCTGCTCCTCATCAGTCGTCAATGCGGAGACGATGTTGGGCTCCACTCCCTTCTCGTGGATCGTACGATGGCCCGGCGTGTAGTACTTGGCCGTCGTCAGCCGCATGGCGGCACCGTTCTTCATCGGCAGGATGGTCTGCACCGAGCCTTTCCCGAAACTCGTGGTGCCGACGACGATCGCGCGCCGCAGATCCTGCAGCGCTGCAGCGCTGAGCTCCGATGCGCTGGCGCTGGCGTGATTGATCAGCACCGCCATCGGATACTTGCGCGCGGGCTTGCCACCGCGCGCCGGCGTGCGGTAGGGCGGCGCGTTTTGAGAGGCGACACGGCCCTCGGTCGTCACCACCACCGTGCCTTCGGGAAGAAACTCACCGCACAGCGCCACGGCCACATCGAGGAGTCCGCCAGGATTGTTCCGCAGGTCGAGCACAAAGGCCTGCATCCCCAGCTTCTCGAGGTCATCCAGCGCCGCGCCCAGGTCCTTCGCTGTCGCTTGTGTGAACTGCGAGACGCGCGCGTAGCCGATCTTGTAAATCGACGCGAGCTTCGCATGAACCAGCATCGCATCATGCACGGAAGTCTCCGTCAGCGTCTCGCGCACCACACTGAAGTCGAGAAACTGCTTCGTGCCCGGCCTGCGCACTGTCAGCCGCACCGTCTCACCGGCCTTGCCTTTCAGAAACTGCATCGTCTCGGCCACGCCGGCGGAATCGGTGAGCACGTCATTGACCCGCACGATCTGATCACCTGCAAGCACGCCTGCTCTTGCCGCCGGTCCGTCGTCCCTGACCGTGATGATGGTGAGCGTGTTTTGCTTCAGCGACACGGTGATGCCGACACCCTCAGAGGTGTCGCTTTGCTCCCGCTGCATGTCCTCGAACAGCGTGCGCCCCATGTACTCGCAGTGCGGGTCCAGCTTGCGCAACATGCCTTCGAGCGCGCCCTCGACGAGCTCCTCATACGTGGCCTTCTTGTCGTCCACATAGTTCTGCCTGATCATCTCCATCGCCCGCGTCATCATCTCGAGCTGTTGGTAGCCATCCTCCGGCAATGGCGCAGGTCTTGCGGGCGTGGGCTTCGCAGGCGCGACCGCGGGCTTGACCGCTTTTTTATCCGGCGCGCGTGGCGTCGATGCCGCCGGCGGCGGCGCTGCCACTGCGGCAGCGCAGGCGGCTGTGAGGAACAAAATCAATGCCGTGCGCATGGGCCTGACGATGCACCACATTGCCTGGGCGATACAGCAAAAAGAAAAGCGCTCCGACCGAAGCCAGAGCGCTTTTGAATCCCACATGTGCCGTCCGGGCCAGAGGCTCACGTATCCCTGTGAACCAGGTGGGGGCCCGCTTGGACGGGCGCCGTCTTCCAGTGAAGGCATGACAGGTCGCCTGAATTGCGCAGCCCCCGGATAGGACGAATCGGGCCGGGCCATTGAACCCAGATGACGAACACCGCAGGAAACTTGATTGCGACCCGAACCCGCAGGATTCAGATCGCCGAAAATGTCAAAGAACGCGCCGGCCGATGTTTGGGACCATTGGCGCAAGCGTATAAAACCAGACGCAGCCATCAAGCCAACTCTTGGTTCTTTTTGGTGAAGTTATTTTCGGATTGTCACCGCCAGCGCCTTCTCCAGGCCGGCTAGCACACGGCCGTGCGCCAGCTCGGCCTCGGCTGTTTCCAGCGTGCGCTCGGGCGAGCGATAGGTGAGCGAGTACGCGAGTGACTTACGGTCAGGCGGCAGCTTGCTCCCCGTCGGATCAGCGAAGACGTCGAACACTTCGGAACGGATGAGCAACGGCTCTTTGAGGCTGCTGAAATAAGCGGCCACTTTTTGGTTTGCCAGATCCGCCGGAGCTTCCATGGCGACATCGCGCGTGATGGCCGGGAACTTCGGCAGCTCCTCAAACTTCGCGGGGCCGCTGCTGCCCTGCCGCACGGCGCTGAGCAAAAGCTCGGCGACATAGACTGGATGACGCGCATCGATCAGCCGTGCGCCATCCTCGGCGCTGACCTGGC
>JANOBO010000201.1:0-3066 GCA_031411695.1 Verrucomicrobiaceae bacterium | reverse complement strand
GATGGTTCTCGGCATGTACCCAGTCGTACTTGTACTTCGGTTTGCAATTGGCCTAACGAAACTCCGCGAATTCATCCACTACTCAAATTTGCGTTATGGCATTGATCAGATGCGGTTCGCGAAAGGTTTTTTGGTTTTCTGCATCGGTGCCGAGTTCGTCCTCGTGCCATTGGCTGCTGACTACTACGTCCGCGTGGATGAGCAATCATTGAGCGAAAACCGGTTTTGGAGTATCAGTGAAGAGGCGATGCCGCTCAGAAACATTAATCAGGTTCGACGAATAGAATCTCATAAGGCACCCAATGGCACCATCGTCAGGCAGCCATTCTACGAAGTTGAATTCAAGGACGGCAATGTTTGGTCGAGTGACCACTGGTCTGTGAACGGATCAAAGCAAAAGGTGGACGATTTCATCCGCAGCGTGGCCAAAGGTGCGCAAAAGCCGATCACTTCGTTCGACCCCTTTCGTAACCAGTAGTGAATTTGAATCAGCCGCGTTTCTAACATCCATGCCCGACCGCCTCATCGAACTCCGCTCCATCTCCAAGTCCTACACCGACCCCGGCAGCGGCGCGTCGGTCCCCGTGCTGCATGACGTCAGCCTCGCGATCGAGCCTGGTGAGTCCGTGGCCATCGTCGGACCCTCGGGTTGCGGGAAAAGCACGCTTCTGAACATCCTCGGCACGCTTGATGAGCCGGATGAGGGCGAGGTGATCTTTGATGGCACTTCACTACGCGGCAGCAAGCCCGAGCAGCTCAGCGCGCTGCGCAGCCAGAAGATCGGGTTCATTTTCCAGCTTCATCATCTGATGCCGCAATGCACCGTGCTGGAAAACGTGCTGCTGCCCACGCTCGCGTTGAAGGACGGGCCCGCGCCGGCGAAGTCGTCCGCGCGCGCGGAACAATTGCTCGCTGCCGTCGGCCTTCTCGACCGCATGTCGTGGAAGCCCGCGCAACTGTCCGGCGGCGAGCGGCAGCGCGTCGCCGTCGTGCGCGCATTGATCAACGAGCCCAAGCTCATCCTCGCCGACGAACCTACTGGCGCGCTCGACGAAAAAAACGCGGACAGCCTCACGGCGCTGCTGCTCGACCTGCAAAGACAAACGGGCACCAGCCTCGTCATGGTCACCCATCATCCGGCGCAAGCCGCGAAGATGGGGCGCGTGCTGCAGATCCATGAAGGGCGGGTCAAAGCATGAGCCGGAGAGAACCAGGGAACCCGTCCTCGTGGGATTCGACACATGAGAGCTTTCGCATGATGAGCATCCACGTCCTCGCTTTTGATTGCCTGGAGAGTTCTTTTTTCCGACAGGCTGTCCTGAAGGCCAACGGCCTTCCGTCTTCCAGCCCAGGGTTGAAACAACCCTGGGTCTCGCGATTCGAGATCGGTCGTTTTCAACGACCAACCCCTACGGGGTTGCGTCCGTCGCGCGAAAATCTCACGGAACGTTCGCGCTCAATCCCACACATAAGCTTCATCCCATTTCTCGCCGTGCTTCGTCAGCAGCTTGCGATACTCATCTTGAAACGTCGTCACGCGGTGATGCGATTCCTGCGTTTCGATGTAGCGCACCACATCAGGCACCTTCGACTCCGAAACCGAAAAACAACCGTAGCCAGCTTGCCAATGGTATTGCGCGAACAAGCCGCCACGTTGCTGAATCCAATCGGTGGAGACTCGCTTCACCTCCTTCACAAATTCTGCGATGGCGACGGTGCGCGACAACGTCGTCAGCAAATGAACATGGTCGGCAACGCCGCCGATGATGAGCGGCAGGCAGCCCAGCGTTTTCGCGCAGCCACCCATATAAGCGTGCGTCTCCTCCCGAAACGCCATGTCGCAAAAAGCGGGTTCACGTCTCTTGGTGGAAAAGACCGTATGAATGACAACTCGGGCGATGGATTGTGGCATGGCCGGATTCTGCGGTCACCGCACGACGGACGCAACCCCGTTGGGGTTACCCGGAATCGTACAGGAGGTGGCCGCTCGAAACCCAGGGTTGTTCCAACCCTGGGCTGAAAGACAAAAGCCCGTTGGGCTTGAATTCACCATGAGCTTCATCCTCCAATCCCTGCGCCACTATTGGAAAGGCCATCTCGGCCTTCTCTTCGGCGCGTTCCTCGCCTCCGCAATCCTCAGCGGCTCGCTGGTCGTCGGCGACTCTGTGCGCGCCAGCTTGCAGCGCGTTTCGGAACTTCGCCTCGGCACGATTCAATCCGGACTCCTCGGTGCGGACCGCTGGTTCACCGAAAGTCTCGCGAACAAAGTTGGCGCGGCACCTCTTATTCAAATGAGCGGTTCCGCCAGCGCCGCGAATGGCAGCGCGCGTGCGAATGGGATCCAGGTGCTCGGTGTGGACGATGCGTTTTGGAAACTCAGCGCTAGCGGCAAACCCATCGCCATTGCCGACGACGAACTCGCCATCAACGAGCCGCTCGCCCGCAAGCTCAACGTCAAACCCGGCGACACGATCATCGTTCGCGTCGAGAAACCCAGCGCCATCTCCCGCGATGCGCCGCTCTCTGGCAGCACAAACGAGCAGATCAGCCTGCGCCGCAAAGTCGTCACCATCGTTTCAGCCAACGACTTCGGTGCATTTCAGCTCACCGCCTCGCAACGCACGCCCGACACTGTCTTCATGTCGCTCAAGAATCTGGCTGGGCAGGTGGAGAAGGAAGGGCGTATCAATTTTGCGATTGGTGATTCATCAGTCGCCTCTGGAAAGACTTTCGTGATGATGTCTAATTCTGCGTTCTACTTTCTGGGCCTCAAGATGCCATTCGAGTGGAATAAGGTGCAGGATGTCGACACAAGTTCCATCCGGTTAACCAGCGCGTTGAGTTCTGCTTCAACCCTCGAAGACTTCTCCCTCAAACTCACCCGCCTCTCATCCAACAAAAAGGAATGGGAGATCAGCACCGACCGAATCTTCCTCGACGAATCCATAGCCAGGAAGCTGCTCAAGCAGCCCGGAGCCTACGGCGTGCTCACTTACCTCGTGAACGGCATCACATCGGCGAAAGGCGGGACGCCTTACTCGATGGTGACGGCCAGTAATGCGGACA
>JANOBO010000200.1:0-5454 GCA_031411695.1 Verrucomicrobiaceae bacterium | reverse complement strand
CGGTTGTTCCAGGAAGTCGTCGCAAACTTTCAGAACGTCACCGTGCAGGGATTTAAGCCAGCCGACCAATCCATGGCCGTGCTGTATGAGATGGAGAACCTCGCCGTCGGATGCACCGCGCCGGAGATCGAAGGCAAGGACGCGACTGGCGAGAAATTGAAGCTCAGCGACTATCACGGCAAAAATGTGGTGCTCATTTTTTGGGGCTCGTGGTGCCACTCGTGCCACTTCTTCTTGCCGCAATTGCGCGAGCTTCAGACCAAGCTCAAAGACCACCCATTCGCCGTCGTCGGCGTGAACAGCGACATCCTGCCCGAACTCAAGACCTTCCTCTCCACCGAGAACGTCCCATGGCGCAACTTCGCCGACGAAAGCTCCACCGGACCCATCTCCGCAGTTTGGAACATCCGCAACTGGCCGACGCTGTATGTGATCGACGCCAAAGGCGTCATTCGCGCGAAGAACCCATCGGTCGGTGCAGTCGAGGAAATGATCCGCGGCTTCATCGCGAAGCCGTGAGAGCGTGGATGGGGGATGGTTGAGCCGTTGTGCGCTGCGCGCGTTGAGCATTCATCCAAGTCATGCTCAACCACTGCTCAACCTCGCAAATTGCCGGTTGAGATTTCAACCTCGTCCGCCAGCTTCAATCTCCGCCGCACCGCCATCTCCACATGAGCAAGAAGACCCCCACCGACCTGAAATCCTTCCGCGACTTGTTCAACAGGCTGAAAACAGAAATGCAGCGGGCCATCGTGGGCTATGACGATCTGCTCACCGATGTCCTGCTGGCCATTTTCTCCGGCGGCCACGTTTTGCTCGAGGGTGTGCCCGGCCTCGGCAAAACGTATCTCGTGCGCATTTTGTCCCAGGTCGTCGGCCTGGAGCCCGGTCGTGTGCAGTGCACGCCCGACTTGATGCCTGCCGACATCCTTGGCACCCACATCGTCGGCGAGGATGAGCGCGGACACCGCACGCTGCGTTACGAGAAGGGGCCCGTGTTTCGCAATCTGCTGCTCGTGGATGAAATCAACCGCGCCACCCCGAAGACGCAGGCCGCGCTGCTCGAGGTGATGCAGGAGCGCAACGTCACCACCGGTGGCGAGAGGCATCCGCTGCCTGAGCCGTTCTTCGTTCTCGCCACGCAAAACCCGATGGAGATGGAGGGCACCTATCCCCTGCCCGAGGCGCAACTCGACCGCTTCATGTTCAAGATCAAGGTCCCCTTCCCCGACCTCGATTCGCTCGTCGAGATCTCCCGCCGCACCACCGGCTTTGAGGAACCCAAGCTCGACTCCGTTATGACCGGCCCCGAATTGATCCGCCTCCAGCATGAGCTCGCGCAGATCCCCGTGGCAGATCCCATCGCCCACTACGCATCGCGTCTTATTCTCTCCACGCATCCCGAGCAGCCTGGCGTGCTGCCGGAGGTCGCGCGCTTCGTCGCCTACGGCGCCAGCCCGCGTGGATTGCAGTCCCTCATCCGCGGCGCGCGTGTGTGGGCCGCCGTCAATGGCAGCACCGCTGTCTCCACGGATGACATCCGCCGCGTCGCCCACACATCCTTGCGCCACCGCATCATCTTCAATTTCGAGGGCGAGGCGCAGCAACTGAAGATCGACGACCTCATCACCCGCATCCTGGACCAAGTGAAGACGCCGGCACAGATGGCGGCATGAGCGGAAGGATGAAGGCGGAACGAGAAAGGATGAAGGGGAGCCTCCAATTCACCGCTCCACGCTCCGCCATCTTCGCGGTGTTGTGTTTTTCATCCTTCATCCTTCATCCCTCGTCCTTCTCCCAGTCCGCTGACTTCGACAAAACGTCTCTCGCCCTCCGCACCGCCCTTCACTTCGATCCCGGCGCGGAGGCTCCGCTCAAGAAGCTGGTGGACCTTTACGCCAGCGCTGGCAACCGCGCGGCGCTCCCTGCGCTCTACCTCGCGCATCTCGCGCAGTATCCGCAGGATGAGAACGCGCGCGTCGTCCTCGCACGACTTTATCTCGAGTTGAATGATGACCGCGCCGCCGAGTTCCTGCGCGAGTCTGTCGAGAGGCAGCCGCAAAGCGCATGGCTGGCATGGACGCACCACCTCTTCCTCACCTCGCGCCTTGATCCCCGCGCGCTCGACGAGCTGGATCGCGCCATCGCCATCGAGAAATCCGCCGCACGCCGCGCGGCATGGCTCGGTGACCTGCTGAAGCTTGCGGCGGAGCGCGGGAGGGAAGACCTCGTGGTCCGGCGGTTCAAAGCACTCCTCGCCGGCCAGGCGCTCACACCCGAACAGCGAATGCGCTGGGCGCGGCAGGCGCTGACACGATCCCTGCCTGAAGCGGCCGCCATCTTGGTCGCAGCCGCCGATTTTTCCGCGCTTCAAGGCGACCTCAGCGTCGAGGCGCAGATGGTCATCGCCGAGACCGACGCGGCGAATGGCCGACGCGCGGAAGCGGGAAGTCGTCTCGACGATCTCCTCACCAAGCTGGCCGCCGACTACTGGCGCAGGCGCGAGGTTCTCCTGCTGCGCTTCCAAGTCGCGGGCGACGCCGCTGACCGTGAGCAGCTCATCGCAGTCGCGCGGAAACGATTTGAGGCCGCGCGCGACAGCGAGGCGGCGACCTTGGCGCTCTCAGATCTTCTCGTCGCCGCCGAGCGCAAGAGCGAGGCGGTGGCTGTTTTGCAAAAATCGTCCGCAGTGCTCGCGGGCTCCCGTCTTTTGGAGACGCGATTGCTCGAGCTTTTTGAAGCCACCAACCAAGAAGCGCAGGCCATTGAGTTTCTCAGCGCGCGGCTGAAGGCACAGCCGGCACGCGAGGATCTTGCGCTGGATCGCATCCGGCTTCTGCTGGCCGGGGGTCGCGGCAAGGAGGGCGCGGATGCTCTCGACGCACTTTTGAAGAACAAGCCGGCCGATCAGCGCGCCATGCTTCATCTCGGCACCGCTCGGTGGCTGCGCACGCGCAATTTGCTGGCCGAGTCCGTTGCCCTCTTGGAAAAACTCATCGCAGACCAGCCGCAGCGGTGGGACGCACGCAAGGAACTCGGCGAGCTTTACGCCGTGCTGAAGCGCAAGGACGACCTCGAACGACTCTTCGCGGCGAATATCGCCGATGAGGTGGCGCCCGAGGTGCGGATGGAGATCGTGCAGTTTCTCATCGCGCAAAAGCAGTGGGCCTCCGCCAGGGCCGCGCTCGAGCCATGGGTGCAGACGCACAAGTCCGAGATCGAAGGCCGACTGCTGCTTGCCAGAATCTGCGCCACCATGGGCGATGTCCCGCGTGCGGAATCGCTGCTCACCGAAAGCCGCGCGCTGTGCGATACGGAAGCGCGCTACGCCGCTTGGTTGCAGTCCGCGTTCTCGCTCGCGCAGGAAAGCGAGCGCGAGGCCGCGTTTATCGCCGAAGAGCGCCAGCGCCTCTGGCCCCGCGACGCGGAGCCGTGGGATGCGGCGCGTTTATCTCGTCTCCTGGCGCTCGCAGATCTAGCCGGCAATGCAAAGCTCGACGCGGAGGCTGAGAAGCTCGTGCGTGAGGGTCTCGGCGTCGCGTCGCTCGATGACACGCAGCGTCGCGAGCTGCGGCTGCGTCTTCTCGATGTGGTGGACCGCCAGTCGGGACGCGGGAAGGAGGTGGAGTCGGAGCTTGTCGCTCTCGTCGGCACTCCGGGCGCAAATGTCGATGACCTGAATCTCCGGCTCGCGCTGCTCTATCAATCCTCCCAGCGGTTCGACCTCGCCGCATCGACGCTCGAGAAGCTGAACATCTCGGCCTGTCAGGACGCGAAGCTTCTCACGCGCGCGGCGGCCGCGTGCGCCGAGGCGGGTGATGCCGCAAAGGCTGCGGAGCTTCTCCAACGCGCCGTGCAAATCCAACCCGATGAAACCGCGCTGTGGGTCCAGTGGACCTCGGCTCTCGTCAGCCTCGGCGATGAGCACACACTGCGCCTCGCGCTGCGGCAGATGCTTTCGATGTCGGTGAAATGGAACCTGCACCCCGCCTCACAAGATCTTCTCCGCCGCCAGCTCGCCGCAAGCTGCTGGCGTGAGGCAGGGCGGCTCATTTGTCAGCAGCCCCGCGAAGAACTGGCCACACGACGCGCGCTGATCATTCTCGATGAGGCGGAGCATCTCGAGCTTGCGTCCGAACGAAAAGTGTGGGCTTCTTGGACCAAGGCTTGGCTCGGCGGGAGCAAAGATCTGCATTTGCCGGATGCAAAATGGATTCCATTTCCAGACGGCCTCATGCTTGCCACGGAGCATGCCATCGAAATGCTGAAGGCCGGCACGGCAGCGAAAAACCACGTCATCGCCGACGCAGGCGCACCGCCACAGGCACCGCTGGATCTCGCGTGGGGATACGAATCGCCGCGCGGCACGCGCATCCAGCGCTTCTCCCTTTCTCCCGGCGGCGCTCATGTGCTCATCGCGGATGATCGCGCAAACCTCAGCGTGCTCGACCGCCGTTCCGGCAAATTGCGCTGGACCACCGCATCGATGAAGTCACGCCCGTCGCCGCCGGCAGTGTTTGCTCCCAACATGCGCTCGGAGCGCGTGATGCAGCCGATGGAGTTCGCCGCTGATGAGACGCGTGCGTTTGTGTTGCACGACGGTCAAATCGAATGCCGACAGTTGTCAGATGGCCAATTGCAATGGAGCCACGATCTCGGCGCATCGAGCGGCGGTGACATGCTCGCCATGGCTGGCGACAGGCTGCTGCGCTGGCAGCCCGGCAGCGGCGCGCTCGATGCCTTCGTCGTCGAGAACGGAAAGCTGGCGTGGACGCGCGCGATCGAGCCTTTGAACAAGCAAACACCGCCGCAACCCGGCTCCTCGCCAACTTGGATCGCGGCCGGCATCAGTGTCGATGCTGGCAAGGCATTGGTGTATGCGAACGGAGCCGCCATCATCCGCGTGACCGATGGCGGCGTGCTCTGGCAGACGAGCGCTGAGGAGCCGCCGTCCTTCCCTCTCGATCTGCGTGGAGCGCAGGACGAGGCTACGCCAATCGCCAGCTCCGCAGCGATCCTGCCGTGGAATTCATCAAGCCTCGCGCAGAGTTATCCGATGCTGTCCGCGAGCCGCTATGGCGGGACATGGAACCCGCTCGTCCTGCGTCGCGCGTATGCACACCCGCTGATGATGAATCCCGGCGGTTACCCCGGAATGTATGGCGGCGCCGCAGGCTCGACATTTTTGAACTGGGGCGGCGATGGCGTGCGAGTTCTCCGGGGCGATGCTGTGTGGTCGTTGGGCAATGGCGCGCAGGCGGATCGAGTTTCCATCTCCGGCCTTCCCGTGATCACCAACGCCATCGCCACATCTTGGCGCGCAGGAATGCTGATCGGATTTGCCGGAGGCGCGCCGGTGATGGCGACTGACACGGCGGTCACGCGCAATGCCGCGTCTCTCTGGCAAGGCGCGGCGACGCAACGTTCCGGCAGTCCGACGGAGCAGTCGTTTCC
>JANOBO010000199.1:0-8939 GCA_031411695.1 Verrucomicrobiaceae bacterium | reverse complement strand
GCATAACTTTACGCTCCAAAAAAAAAGTTGGTTTTGTGGGTGAGCTTCTTTATACCCTACATTCGAAATGTTGGCGTGGGGTTGGGGGTGTCGGGGGTTCCGGGGGGCGGGGGGGGGGTACTTGGATGGGCGGGCGGTTGGTTGTTGAGCGTGGGCGGAGCGAGCGGTTATTGGCTGGGTCCCGTTACTTTGCCGTGACCCACGGCAGCTTCACCCGGGCGTAATAGATGCTGGCCTTGCCTTCGTGGGATGAATGGTAGGTCACGTGCAGGAGCTTGTCTTCCCACACGAGGCCTGGGTAGCCGCAGTCGCCACCGCTTTGCAGCGGAAGAATGGGCTCCAGTGAGGTGTCCGTCATCTTGAAGAGGCCCAGGCGCGGACCCACCACCGCGCTCGCCGTCATCGATCCATCGGGAAGCACGATGAAGTTCGGACCCGCGATCGCATAGGGCAGGGTGGTCCAGGTCCAGTCGTGATACGGCGCTTTGGCCGTGCCGATCATGCCGCGTTTGTCGCCACCGTCGCGGCGCATGAGGATGACGCCGGTGCCGTCAGGCTTGAAGCGGACCGTGGCCTCATTCGGCAGGCCGGGCACATTCAATGCGGAGACGAGCTGCCAGATTTTCCCGTCCAGGCTGGCGTAAAGCTTCACGGCCCATTCCTTCTCCAGCTTCGGGCCGCCGGTGGTGGGATACTGATTGTAGGAGACGCCGTAGAACTTCTTGTCCGATTCATTCCAGCTCGCCCGCCACAGCCAGTCACCGGAAGCGAGCGCCTTCACGTTGGGCGACCAGTACTTGATGTCCGTGGAGGTGGCCACGCGCGGCTGCCGGCCCTTCAAGACTTTCGTGCCGCCGTAGATCGAGCCGCCGGAGTTCAGCATCAGCACATCGGGCGGAGCCGCGGCGAGTTTTGGGTCACGGAGATCCACACCCTTCTCGCTCACCAGCGCCTGCTCCACCCACGTTTTGCCACTTGAGGAAATCAGCACGCGCACCTGGCCGTCGCTGCCCAGCGCATCGTCAGCCTCGCGGAAGCAACAGACGAAGAGGCCCTTGAAGCGGATCAAATCCGTGAAGGCATTGTGCTTGCCCGTGTCCCAGATCTTCTCGACTGAGACGACCTCGGCCTGCGGCTGCTGGGCGGGAGAGCCGGCTGCGGAAAACAAAAAGACAGCGAGAGAGAGGACGAGGCGGTGCATACGGTGCGGAGAAAAACGAATGAGTGACGATCCATCTTGAAGCCGACTGCCGCCCTGCGCTAGCGTCATTCCATGCCCGTCGCCTCCACCGCTAGCCCTTCTCCAAACAGCCTGCGCCGCGTCGTCATCGCCAGCTTCATCGGCACGACGATCGAGTGGTATGACTTCTTCCTCTACGGCACGGCTGCGGCGCTGGTGTTTAACAAGCTCTTCTTCCCGAACTTCGATCCGATTGCCGGCACGATGGCCGCGTTTGCCACCTATGCGGTCGGCTTTCTCGCGCGACCGCTGGGCGGGATCGTCTTCGGCCATTTTGGGGACAAGCTCGGCCGCAAGTCCATGCTGGTGACGACGCTGATGCTGATGGGCGTGGCCACCGTGCTCATCGGTCTGCTGCCCACGTATCAAACCATCGGCGTCGCCGCGCCGGTGTTGCTCGTGCTGCTGCGTTTCGTGCAGGGATTCGGCGTCGGCGGCGAGTGGGGCGGCGCGGTGCTCATGGCCGTGGAGCACGGCCATGCTGGCAGGCGCGGCTTTCACGCGAGCTGGGTGCAGGCCGGCGTGCCGGTGGGCCTGCTGCTGGCGAATCTCGTCTTCCACATTTTCTCGTCCATGCCCGAGGACCAGTTTCTCGCCTGGGGGTGGCGCGTGCCGTTTCTGCTCGGCGCGCTCCTGCTGATCGTGGGCATGTTCATCCGCTTGAAAATCATGGAGAGCCCGCTGTTCGAGCAGGCGAAGTCTGCGGGCCCTGACACGAGCGTGCCGATCCTCGAGGTGCTCCGCAGACACCCGCGCAACGTGCTCCTCGCGATGGGCGCGCGCTTCGCGGAGAACGCCTATTTTTATATCTTCACGGTGCTCGTGCTCAGTTACGGCACGCAGCATCTAGGCCTGGACAAAGGCACGCTGCTGAACGGTGTGCTGCTCGGGTCCGCCGTGCAGCTCGTGATGATCCCGCTCTTCGGCGCGCTCTCGGATCGTGTCGGGCGCAGGCCTGTGTATCTCGGCGGCGCGTTCTTCCTGCTGCTCTTCGCGTTTCCTTTCTTCTGGATGATCGATCTGAAAAGCACCCCGATGGTCTGGCTGGCCATCGCGATCGGCCTCACCGGCCACGCCGCCATGTATGGACCGCAGGCGGCGTTCTTCTCCGAGTTGTTCGGCACAAAAGTGCGCTACAGCGGTGCCTCGCTCGGCTACCAGCTCGCATCTCCACTGGCTGGCGGTCTCGCCCCCATCATCGCCACCTGGCTTCTCGGCAAGAGCGGCGGCGACCCATGGCCCGTCGCCGTTTACCTGATCGCGATGGCGGTGATCACGCTGGTCTCCGTGTGGTTCGCCGAAGAGACGCACCAGCGGGACATCTCGTGAATGCGGCGGGTCGTGAGGGCGACCGGTTGAAAAGCCAAGTCAACCGGCTGCTGCGTGTGACGGCATTTCGCACCGTGCATCCGTCGCGCTTCGGCAGTGAAATCCATTTTCCCTCCACGCGCTCTTGTGGAATCGGCACGCGCTGCTTTCATGCCGGGCGATGGACGCGGTTAACATCCAGTTTGCCCCAGCGACGGGCACGGAGGAGGAGTGGAACGAGGCGTATGCGCGCCTGGCGGACTACTTCCGCTCCTACCGCCTGCACAACCGCATCCGGCGCACGCAGTTGATCCTTGAGACGCTGCGCCGCGCCGCCGCCGCGCACGCCGCTGACATGCGGCGCACACCGACGGCGCACGCCATCGAGCAGGCAAAGCTCATGCTGAACGAGTGGCTGGGCGCCATTTACAGCGACCTGAATCTCACCGGCTCGCAGATCGAGGCCTCGGGCCGGCTGGGCTTTCATCTGTGCGACGGGCCGGACCGCTGGCCGCATTTCTTCCTCGATCGCGGCAATCTTCCTGCCGACATGACGGAAGCGATGCGCTCCGCCGTGCGCACCTCGGGGCCGCGCCTGCAGGTTTCCAAAATGACTCCGCGCGACATCGATCTCGGCCGCATCACCGGGGTGGCGGAGGACACCTTCGACACGCTCGGGCGCAATCCTCTCGCGCGCTACGCCCTGCTCATCGTCCTCGTCGGCGGTGTGCTGGGTTATTTCTTCTGGTTGCTGCGATGACTGAGGGTGCCGCCACCGCACATCTGGTCTCCACACAGGGACTGCCGCCAAAACGTGTCTCACGCGGCCGCCGCGCCACGTTTTTTTCCTTCGTCGGCCTCGGCACCATTCTCGGGACGTGGCTTCTCTACGTCTATCTGGCGCAGGACGGGCTGCGGAAATCGGAGATCGCCCTGCTCGTCGTCTTCGTGCCGCTCTACTACCAGCTCAACAACGGCTTCTGGACCGCGCTGGTAGGCGTGTGGCTGATGAACCGGCCGAACCACGATCCGCTCGAGCTGTGGCGCACGCTGTCGGCCGATGACTACAAGCAGCCCCTGCGCGCCACCACCGCGATCATCATGCCGATTTACAATGAGGACGTCACGCGCGTCTTCGAGGGTTTGCGCGCCATTTACCTCTCGCTTCAGGAAACCGGCCAGCTCGAGCACTTCGACTTTTTCATTCTCAGCGACTCCGACGACACGAACAAATGGATCGAGGAAGAAGTCGCCTGGCTCGAGCTTTGCCGCCAGCTCCAGGCTTTCGGCAAGATCTTCTACCGGAAGCGCCGCCGGCCCATCAACCGCAAGAGCGGGAACGTCAGCGACTTCTGCCGCCGGTGGGGAAAGCGCTATCGCTACACCGTCGTGCTCGATGCGGACAGTCTCATGTCCGGCATCCTCATCGAAGGCATGGTGCGCATCATGGAGAAGAACAGCGGCATCGGCATCCTCCAGACCTTCCCGAAGCAAATCGGCTCCGAGACTCTGCTCGGGCGCGTGATGCAGTTCACCCAGTCCCTTTACGGCCCCGCCTTCATGGCCGGGCTGGATTACTGGCAGAGCGGCGAGGCGAACTACTGGGGGCACAATGCCATCATCCGCACCGCGCCCTTCATCGAAAACTGCGCGCTGCCCGCTCTGCCCGGCAAGGAGCCCTTTGGCGGCCACATCCTTAGCCATGATTTCGTCGAGGCTGCGCTCATGCGGAAGGCCGGCTACGCCGTGCGCCTGCTGCGCACCCCGCACGGCAGTTACGAGGAGGGCCCGCCCACCTTGACGGACATGCTCAAGCGCGACCGCCGATGGTGCCAGGGGAACATGCAGCACTTCTGGCTGCTCTTTGCCAAAGGCTGGCATCCGATGAGCCGGCTGAATTTCTTCCACGGCATCCTCAGCTACGCCAGCTCCGTGCTGTGGTTTGTCTTCCTCATCCTCTCCACCTTCCTCGCCGCGCTGCCGGGCGCGCGCGCCAGCGAGCAGGTGGAGCTGGCGGAGGAGCTGCTCCTCGGCCTCACCGTCACTCTCATCTTCCTGCCGAAGGTCGTCATCCTGCTTGATGAGCTGCTCACCGGCCGGCTCTTTCGGCCCTTCAAGCTCCGCCTCGCCACCTTCCTCAGTTGCATGGGGGACACAATCGTGTTCACGCTTATGGCGCCCGTGCTCATGGTTTTCCATGCGCAGTTCGTCATCTACACCATTCTCGGAAAAGGTGTCACATGGGCCGCGCAGCGACGGAAGCTCGACGGAAGCATCGACTGGTGGGGCGCCATCGTGACGTATGGGCCCATCAGCCTCCTCGGTCTCGTGTGGGCCGTGATCGCGTGGTTCGTCTCGCTGAATTTTCTTCTCTGGATCAGCCCCATCCTGATCTCCATGCTGCTGGCCATCCCGCTCGGCATTCTGGTTTCCGGCCGCAGGTCTGTCAGACGCTTCGGCCTCTTCCTCATCCCCGAAGAAGTCGAGCCGCCGCCCGTCCTCACGCAGCTCGAGCAGAACCTCCATGAAATCAAAGGCCGCCTGCAGCTCCAGCCCGAGATCGAGAGTAACTACGGCCTCGTGCAAGTCTTCCTCGATCCGTATGTGAACGGCCTGCACGTCTCCCTGCTGCGACGCCGCAGAAACATTCACGTCTCGCGCGCCTACCTGCGTGAGCTGGCCGAGCGCCTCATCCGCGAAGGGCCGCAGGCGCTGAAAAAGCGCGAGCTCAAGAGCATGATCCACGACACCGACACCGTCACCGATTTGCACTATCGCCTCTGGTCCGCCGCCGAGCACGATCTCGCCCCGTTCTGGTCCATGGCCATCCGGCAGTACAATCTCGCCAGCTCCAATCCCTTCGCGCATCTCCTGGCGCAACAGCCGGTGCTTCCCGCCATTCGTCCGTGAACATTTTCGCCATGAAGCCTGTCATGCTTCCGTCACATTCGGCGTGTCTTGATTGATCCCCACTCGCACGCGCCGCGGCTCACCGCGCGGAGGCTCCGCAAATGATCCCGAAGGCAGAGGCACAAATTTTTCACCGAGACCCTGCATGAAGACTCTGTTTCTATGGTTGGTGATGTGCCACGGCGTTGTCTTCGCGCAGGATTGGGTCTTGGAGGGCAGGGCTGTGTGGCAGGCGCGGGATTCGCAGGCGGAGTGGGTGTTTCGGGATCAGATCTGGATCGGCGGTGGCTGGTTCCAGTCTTTTGCAGAGCCGCCGCGTGACATGTGGGCCTCCGGCGATGGGAAGGAATGGAAACTCATCGATCAGGGCGCGCCCTGGCTGCACAGCGATCTGCCGATGAGCATCACGTACGACGACAAGATGTGGATCATGGGCGGCTGGCACAACGGGCGGCTGCCCGGGCACTCGGCTAGCAATCAGGTGTGGGCATCAAGTGATGGCGTGAAATGGGATCGCGTGACCGCGTCAGCACGCTGGTCCCCGCGGCTCGCGGCGGGTCTCGTGGAGCATCGCTGGCGCCTCTGGATGCTCGGTGGCACCGAAAATTATTACTTCGGCGATGACACGAGCTTGAAGAATGACGTGTGGTCGTCCGCCGATGGCAAAGCATGGAAGCTGGAGACCGCGGATGCGGCATGGTCTCCCCGTGCCTACCATCAAGCCGTCGTGCTCAACGCCAAAATCTACGTCTTCGGTGGCGGCAACTACGTCCCGACGTACCACGCCAAGAATGACGTGTGGTCATCTGGCGATGGCGTGAGCTGGACTTGCGAGACGGCGTCCGCGCCGTGGGAGCCGCGCCTGTGGTTTTCCGCCGCCGTGTATCGAGGCCGCATGTGGGTGCTCGGCGGCTGGTCGAAGGAGAAGGACAACTTTGGCGATGTGTGGCACAGCGCCGACGGCAAGAACTGGCAGCGCCTCGAAACGAAGACCTGCTGGAAGGCGCGGCACGAGCACTCGGTCTTTGTTTTCCAAGACAAGCTGTGGATCGCAGGCGGTCACGCGCGCCCGCTCTCAAATGAAATCTGGTCGCTGCATCTGCCTCCCGGTTGGAAGCCTGATTGATGCCGCGTTGAGCACGTCCCCCGGACTTTGCCGGACTTTGGGTGCAAAGCTCTGATATTTTTATTAGCGACCGGGACACTCCAACGACTGTCGTTTGCAACGGAGTTGCGAATCTTGCCGGACTTTGCCGGACTTCAAACCAACTCCCTCAACGGCGCGCCCTCATCCACGATGAAGATGGGGCGGCCTTGATGGTCGTCGTAGGTCGCGTTGAGCGGGACGCCCATGTGGTGGTAGATGGTGGCGGCGAGGTCGCCGGGGGTGACGGGGCGGTTGGCGATCTCGCCGCCGTCGCGGGATGATGCGCCGATGACTTGGCCGTGCCGGAAGCCGCCGCCGGCGAGGGCCATGGACATGACGTAGGGCCAGTGATTGCGACCGTCGGTGCTGCCCTGTGTGCCGAGCGTGGGCGTGCGGCCGAACTCGCCCATGGCGATGACGAGGGTGTCGTCCAACATGCCGCGCTCGGCGAGATCGCTGACGAGCGTGGTGATGACGTGATCGAAGACAGGCAGCAGCGGGCGCAGGCCGTTCCAGATGCCGCCATAGGGCGGGATGTTGTCGCCGTGATTGTCCCAGGTGCCGGAGGCGGAGTGGTTGCTGAGGTCGATGGTGACGAAGCTCGATCCGCGCTCGATGAGACGACGCGCGAGCAGCGCCTGCTTGGCCCAATCATGCTCCCCATAGCGGTCGCGCACCTTTTGCGGCTCCTTGCTCAAATCGAACGCCTCCTGCGCGCGGCCACCCGCGACGATGTCGAAGGCCTTCTGCCCGAAGCTGTCCATCGCGCTCATCGCGCCGCTCGCATCGAGTTCCGCGCGCAGTCCGTTCATTTGCTGGCTGAGCGTGTGGCGCGATTGCATCCGATCCATGGTGAGGCCGGCGGGAAGTTGGAAGAGCTTGTTTGCCGCCGAGCCATCGAAGGGATCATACTGCGTGCCGAGGTAGCCGCCCCAGGCGAGGTGCGAGCGCGACTTCAGGTTCAGCGCCACATAGGGCGGCATCGCAGGATGATTCGCGCCACGATGTTTCGCGATGATGGAGCCAAACCCGGGATACAGTTTCGCTTTAGAATTCGTGCGCGGCTCGGCGGCACGGTTCGCGGTCTGCATGACCATGTTAGGCTCATGATTGCTCTGCCGGCAATCGACGGACCGGATGATCGTGAACTTGTCCAGCATGGCAGCCTGCTTCGGCAGGTATTCGCAGATGCGCACGCCGGGCAGCTTGGTTTGGATCGTCTTGAACGGCCCGCGAATCTCGCGCGGCATGTCCGGTTTCGGATCCCACATGTCGATGTGCGAGGGGCCGCCGGTCATCCACAAAAGGATCACTGCTCGGTTGTTCGATGCCGTCTTCCCCTCCGCGCGCAGTTTCATCAGCCCCGGCAAACTGATGCCGCCGAGTCCCGCGAGGCTCGTCTTCAAAACCGAGCGACGGCTGTGAACGACGACGCCATCACGCACACGCGGGTTCATGAACATGAACGCATGAGGATCGCCGTGACCGGTGCAGCCGTGATCGCGAGAGGACATCTGCCGAGTCATACGCGCGATCGGCGGCGGCTCTCACAGCTTCATCGCAAAGTGATGGCAGGTGATGTCCATGCCCTTGTGCAGATAAAACCGGTGCGCGCCGAAACGCTGCACGCCGGAGTCGAGATGAAACTGCGCGCAGCCCGCAACCCGCGCCTCCGCGATCAGCCAGTCGAGAAGCGCGCTGCCAAAGCCGCCACCGTGATCGGCCGCGCGTGTCACCAGATCATCGACATACATGATCCGGCCCCAGGCGAGTTTCTCCATCATGCGATAGCCAGCGACGCAGCGCACTTCTCCATCGCTCTCGACGAAGGCCAAGCGGTAGCCCTGCTCTCGTTGCCGCCGTGCTTGCTCGATGAAACTATCCCGCGTGAGATGTGGCCGGAGTTCCAGCATCACTGCGGCGCACCGGAGAATGTCAGCATCGGATTTGGCGGAAGAAATGGAGCGTGGCATGACGCATCCTGTAGCCAGCGGTGAAGACCACGCGAGGCATGAATCTCGTGTGGCAGCCACCCTTGCAATACCTCCGCGGCCTCTGCCTCTCTGCGGTGCATCGAAGTTCTTGGACTGCCGTTTTGCCGTGGCTAACCAGAGGGCGCGGAGATGGCTTGGAGCGACGATTTACAAGTGGCCCGCAGGTAGCTCACTTTCCCATCAGCTTCTGCACAGCAGACTCGATGGCCTCGGCCCAGATGCGGTAGCCTTTTTCATTTGGGTGGAGAAAGTCGGGCATGACGTCCTTGGTGATGATGCCTTCGGCCGTGAGGAATTTTGCGCCGATGTCGAGGAAGGTGACGCTGCGCGTGCCATCGAG
>JANOBO010000198.1:0-15765 GCA_031411695.1 Verrucomicrobiaceae bacterium | reverse complement strand
GTTGAAGCTTCGCGAGCTATACCGTCAGGCAATGTCGAAGGAGCTGCCTAGCATTCCGCGGCCTCAACAGCGCAATGCTGAAGCAGATCCGGGCGCGGTTCCGACGGCTGCCCCAGATGCGGCGAAGCCGTGAGCATTTGCCGCTGCTACGGCTCCTCGTCCCCGAGGTGTTTCCCGGGCACGAGATACTCCACGACGTAGTTCCGCACCGCCTCCTCCAGCGGCGTGATGTCCGCGTCGTAGCCCGCGCCACGCAGTTTCGTGATGTCTGCGCAGGTGTGGTATTGATATTTTGATCTCAGCGCTTCGGGCATTTCGATGAAGTCGATTTGCGGCTGCGTGCCCAGCGCCGCAAAGATCGCGCTCACGAGCTGAAGCCATGTGTGCGCTTTTCCCGAGCCAAGATTGAACAAGCCGTTGGCGGCTGGCGCTTCCGCCAGGTGCAGTGTCATGCGTACGGCGTCCTTCACATAAAGGAAGTCGCGCATCTGCTCGCCATCCTGGTAGTCAGGGCGGTGAGATTTGAAAAGCTGCACCCGGCCCGTGCCGAGGATCTGCCCGTAGGCCTTGTGGACGACGGAGCGCATGTCACTCTTGTGATCCTCGTTCGGGCCATAGACGTTGAAGTACTTCAACCCCACGATGCTGTCGAGCAACCCCGCGCGCTGCGCGAACTGGTCGAAGAGATGCTTGGAGTAGCCGTACATGTTCAGCGGGCGGAGGCGGTGCAATGCGTCGCTCTTGTCGTCCATGCCCTGCGACCCGTCGCCGTAAGTGGCGGCAGATGAGGCATAGACGAAGCGGCTGTCGCGCGCCAGCGCCCACCGGCAGAGCACTTTGGTGAACTCGAAGTTGTTTCGCATCAGGTAGTTCGCATCGCGCTCCGTGGTCGCCGAGCAGGCGCCGAGATGCAGCACATGATCAAACTTGCCGAGCGCGCCGGGTGACTCTTGCACGCGAGCCAAAAGGTCATCGCCGTCGATGTAGTCCGCAAACTTCAGCGGCACGAGATTCTTCCATTTCTCATCTGAAGCGAGCTTGTCCGAGACGACGATGTCCGTGCAGCCTTGACGATTGAGTTCCCACACCAATGCGCTGCCGATGAAGCCGGCACCGCCCGTGACGAGTATTCTCCGGCCAGCGATGGAATTCGCGCGCCGGGAATGTGCGGCGGCGTTCGGTTCGGTCTGATTTTGGTGGGCGGCGCTGGCTTGGTGGGGAGGAGTGGGCATGTGGCAGGGCAGTGCAAAAAGACACCCATCCTTAGAGCCACAGAGGGTGCTCATCAAACGCCAATGCCGATGCTACCACGGCGCATCGATCACTCACGGACGCTCTTCGTGCCAGAGCGCAGGATGAAGAAACCAGTCCGACACATGTTCGTGCTCGCCGGAACAGCCCGCCACCGCTGTCAGGGGAAGGGATTCAACGCAGCGGATCGAGGGATAGAGCCACTCTTCACCACCGATCTGAAGCTTCGGAATCAGGACGGAGCCGATGCGCTCAATCTCCCAGCTCAGCAGCATCGGCTCTTCGGCGGTGTAGGATTGCAGGCCGAAGGGATGTTCGATCCAGCCGACGAGCCCGCTGTTGTTCACCAAGTCCCAGATCTCGCCACGGTCCAGATCGATCCGAACGGCGAATCCGGCGCCGAGTGAGCCCTTGCTCGGGTCACGCTGCACCACACCGAAGGCGATCTCCGGCAAAGGTGAGCTTGGCACGATGTCGATTTGGAAGCCAAATCTCATGGGCTTGGCTGGAACGGTGAGTGTTCCAAAGCCAACCCATTCAAAGGACTCGAGGCTGGGTTCGGATACGGTGATGGGAAGAGGCTGAAGCATGGTGGAGTGGGGATTGTTTAATTAATGGAAATTATATATCCACTTGGCTTGAATTCAAATAAATTGTTTATAATTATGGAAATAATTGATTTAACCGGGTGCTGGTGAGCGGCGAGCAGCGTTTCCCCACACAATTGCGGATGGGAATGCCCCGCGTCTCCCCCGAGGTCTGCGTCACGCTGATCACAGGAAGACCAGACGCGATGTCACGAGTTTCTCGTCACGTAGGATGGCACTGGCTCGCCGCCAGCCTAACGCAGGGAATACTCCTCACCTGATCATTGAGACCAGAGCGCCGAGACCTCTTCCCACGGAAAGTCCACTCCGCTAGAAAAGCAGTAAGGAATCTGGGACCATGCCTTCCCCAAGGGGCGCCGCTGACAGCGCCCTACCAGTCACAACCCCTTCTTTTTCCTTTTCGGTGCGCTTTCGGCGTCGGCTGCCATCTTAGCTTCGCCCAGTTTGATGTTCATCGCGGCGCGGTCCACAGTTTCGTCCAGCGCGCCGTCGCCGCCCTTGTCGAACTGTTTGAGATGGCCCGTCGGGCTGGACTTGAAGGCTGCCTGCACTTCGGGAAGCTCTTTCGAGTCGATCTCGAAGTTTCCGTCCTTGTCGAAAGGCTTGAGTGCACTCACGGCGGCTTGGTCCACTTCAATTGGCTTCAGCTCGCGCTTTCTTTTTTTCTTTTCCGCTGAGAACGTTGTTGTGGCGACAGAGAGGATTGTGACGGCGAAGATGAGCGTGCGTGGAGTTTTCATAAGGGGTGACGGAGAGTGAAGGATTAAACTCAGGCGAGCACCTCGGTCAGCACGTTGCCTTTGTCGCCGACTGTGAACGGCCGGTTTGACGGGGACATGACGACTTCGTTGACGTTCATCCCCATCGCGTGACCGACGGTGCTGTGAAAATCCTGAATGGTCGCCTGCTTGTCAGCGACAGACGCACCGCTTTTGTCGCTGGAGCCGTAGATGAAGCCGGCCTTCACGCCAGCGCCGGCCAGCAGTGTGCTGAACACCTTCGGGTAATGGTTTCGGCCGCCATCACCCGTTATCTCCGGTGTGCGTCCGAATTCCGAACAGAGCACCACGAGCGTTGATTCGAGAAGACCGCGCGAGGCAAGGTCGCCGAGCAGCGCAGACAGCGCGGTGTCGAGCGCAGTGCCTTTTTCATCCATGCGGTCTTCAAGGTCAGTGTGCATGTCCCAGCCGCCGGACGCGACTTCGATGAAGCGGATGCCATTCTCGATGAGGCGACGCGCCAGGAGGCAGCCCTGGCCCAGATCGCTGGTGCCGTATTTCTCGCGCAGCTCGGCGGGCTCGTCGGCGATCTGGAACGCCTTCAATTCCTCGCCTTTGAGGAGCTGCATCGTGTTGTCGTAGAAGTCGCCGTACGATTTGAGGTTTGAATCGTGGAACTTGCCGCGGAACTCGGCATCGACCTTGTTCAGCAACGCCATGCGCTTGTCGATCACCTCGGTGGGCACACGGAACTGCGCAAACTGCAGACCGCGCTCCGGGCTGCCGACTGGCAACGGGCTAAACGCGGCAGGGAAGAAACCGTTGCCGTGCCCGGGGTTGCGATTGATGCACACGGATGACGGCAGCGTCTTATGGCTGGGCCCGAGCAGTTGCTGCGCCCATGCGCCAAGGATGGGATGCTGGATGGTGCCGCGCTGCTCATACGCAGTGCGCATGACATATTGTCCTGCGGCATGCACCCCCGTCTTCGACGTCATGGAGCGGATGATCGTGAGCTTGTCCGATTGCTCGGCGGCGAGTTTGGGAAGGAAACCTCCGAGTGAGTAGCCGGCTTTGGTCTTGATGGCGTCCCTTGGTCCCTTGGTCGGTCCGTCCTTCGGGTCGAGCGTGTCGATGTGGGACATGCCGCCTTCCATTTGCAGCCAGATGACGCGCTTCGCCTTGCCGAAGCCGGGCAGCTTGGTGTTGTCCTGCGGCGGAGCCTCAGCGCCGCGCAGGAGGGAAGGGAGAATGGTCACGCCGAGCGCGGCCTTGGCCACATGCTCCGCAAAGGCGCGGCGGGTGACGGAGTCGAAGGATAGAAGGTCAGCTTTCATGATAGAGAAGACTTGTGGGTTACTGGACAAACATGAACTCGCGTGAGTTGAACAAGACCCAGGTGAGATCTGCTGGGCTGAGGCCGCCTGTCAGCGCCGCCTTGGCTTCGGCGAGTTCGGCCGGCTTCGGGTTCCGGCTGAGAAAGCTCACATAAAGATCCTGGATCTGCGCGTCCTGCGTCTTTTCCGCCATTGCGGTGGAGAGCACCTTGCTCTTCGGGTTTTGCAGCACTTCCTGCGCGTCTCCGTTCATCAGCATCATCACCTGTGGGATGCTGCCTTCGTCCGAATTGCTGTCTGCGATCTGCCGGTCGGACTGCCCGAACATGCGCAGGAAATGCTCGCCCCGCTCCGGTTGGGGCAGCTCGGCGGCGCGTGCGAGGACGAGCCCGCTCATGACTGCGGGGCGGGAGAAATTTTCCTCGCCGTTATCCTCAGTGTCCTCCATCTGCCTCATGCGTGCGGGGCGCTTGCCAGGCTTGGCGTTTGCTCCTTTTCCAAGCATGCCCGCCATGCTGCGGCGTTGGCTGAGGGCTGTCTGCACACGCTCCTGCACCTCCTCAGGCGTCGAGGTGCTGAGCTTCAAATCCATGATCTGCGCGTAGGCTTCGCCGCGCTTCAGTTTGTAGCCGTCCACCTTGTCGCCGATGGCAAGCGTGACGCACGAATCCCATGCCTGCTCAGCCGTCATGCGCCGGAGCACCGGACCGGGAAAGAAATACGGCTCGCCCAGGTTGATCTCCCTCGTCACGGCTTCGCGCTGATAGGTTTCGGTGTTGCAGAGCAGGCGCATGTAGGCGCGGATGTCGAAGTTCAGGCGCTTCATCTCGCTGGCGAGATGGCTGAGAAGCTCGGGATTGCTCGCGGCGGAAGGGTCATCCAGATCCGTGACGGGCTCACGCACGCCGACTCCGAAGACGACCTTCCAAAGACGGTTGGCTAGGGTCATCGCGAAGCGGGGATTGTCTGGACTGGTCAGCCACTTGGCAAAAATGTCACGCTCATCGGTGTCATTCCGTTTCGTGGACTTCAATTCCACGGCAGCCTCATGGTAGGCCTTTGATTTTGAGTCTTCCTTGCTCCATGACACGAGCGTCGGCTTCACCGCGTCACCGCCGTTGCCGTCCTTGTATTTGTAATCCTTCGGCAGGCTCATGTCGTTGGTGTCCTTGTCGATGACCATCGCGGTGTTCACGCGCAGGATGTTCTTCGCCTGCTTCGCCGTTTGCCTGTCCATTCCGGCCAGCATTCTCCTTCCGCCAGGCATCTCGGTCTCCGTCGCGCCCATGAACGCGGCCATTTGATAGAACTGCTTCTGCGTCCATTCGGCGAAGGGGTGATCGTGACACTGCGCGCAGGCCACATTTGCGCCGAGGAAGGTGGTCAGGGTCAGGCTGAGGTTGTCGAGCTTCATGCCCTTGTCGCGCAGGAGGTAACCGGCCGCGCCATTCTGAAGCATGTTTCCATCGGCGCTGATCATCTCACGCACGACCACATTCCACGGGCGATTTTCGGCGATCTGCTTCTTTAGCCATTCCTGATAGGTGAAGTACTTGATCTTGTTCGCGTCATCCGCGATGCGCAGCATGTCGCCGAAGTAGTTGAACATGCGGGACGTGAAGCCTTCGCCGTTCACAAGCGTGTCGATGATCTTCGCGCGCTTGTTGTCGCTTTGGTCGGCGAGAAATCCGATGGTCTCATCACGCGTGGGGATGCGGCCGGCGAGGTCCAGATAGGCGCGGCGGACGAACTGCTCGTCACTCGCCATCGCGTTCGGATGTTGGTCGGCCTTTTGCAGCCTGGCCAGCACCAGCTTGTCGATGGCCGCAGCGGCTTGCGCGACGCCTGGATCCATCGGGATGCCGAGCCCCTCCACCTTCATGCCTTTCGCCACAGCCTGATCCGCTGGGGTGAGGTTTGTGAGCGGGAATCGATAAACATGACCGTCTTTGGTCTGAAGAAAAATGTTGTCCTCCTTGATGCCGCGGAACGTGGCGATCAATTCGCGGCCCTTTGTGTCATGCCAGGATCGTGTGTTGCCCTGCGCCTCCTTTTGCTCGGCGGACAGGGCGCCGGCAAATGCGGCGAAGGAAAACAACAGCAGGGCTCGAGTATTCATGGTCGTGAGGGTGGGGCGGGGTTTGGGCTTATGGTTTAACGGTCGGGGCCGGAGGCTCTGACACGGGATCGACGCCCGCGTTGTGCTCGTCCGCGCGGACAAGAATGCGAACCTGATCGAGATCGCCAGAGACGGCGAGGTTAAAATGCAGCGTGCGGCGGTCACGGCTCAAGACGATGACGTCGCTGCTGGCATCGGTGGTGTTGCGTTCGACGCCGCGTCGCTTGTCGCGATCATACACCGCGCCGGGATGGCCGAGCATGTGGTCCGTCTGGTTGAGCGCAGCTTGTTTGTTGATCACGCCGACGATTGGTTTGCCGAACGTCACGCTGCCCTCGCGGCGCAGCGGCGTGCGGTCTGTGCTGCGCGTCGTCGGATCGTAGTGAAGCAGGTAGCTGCTCACATGGCGGGAAGGCTCGATCTTGGCGCGGAGCTTTTGTGTGCCCGAGTAACGGCCAGGGCGCGCGAAGGATACGAGCGTCCCGTGCGTGAGGTTCACTGCCTCGCGTTCCTTGAACAACAGGATGAACTCATTGCTCTCAAGGTGCCCAGTCTCCACGCTCACCGGCGGCTGGTGGAGAAAATGGATCGCCCCCTGCGTGACGGGCGCGTCAGGAGATGGCGAAGGTGGAGGAGGAAAGCTGGCCGGGTCCGGCCGCGTAGTCTCCGCCATCCCGTCGCGGGCAAAGCGGCGGCCTTCTGCGGTGTTCAAGGCCACGAGTGATCCAGGCTGCGTGTCATCCCCGCCGATCCGTGCCTCCACCTCGCCTTGGAAGACATGCACGTCAGACACGCCGGCCTCGCTGACTGACACACCAAACTCGGTGCCGAGATCCACCACCTCGACTCCGGGCGTCTCGACGGTAAATCCCCGCGCGCCCTCCGGCACATGTGCCGCCGCTTTCCCGCTGATCAGGCGCGCACGGGATGGAGAGAGCAGCGCCAGCGATGCCGGCCCGTCGATCACCAACTGCGCGCCACCCGCGAAGCTCAGGCCAACACGTCCGCCTTTGATCGACAGCTCACCGGCCGAGAGAGCCCTGCCCACTGCCAGCGTGCCCGTGTCATCGCCTGTGAGGCTCGTCACCACCGCCACATGGGGATCGCTGGCCGCCTGGATGGTCCGCGCGTCATCGCGGAGCCGCAGCGAGTTCAGGAAAAAAGCGGCGCCTGCGGTCAAGGCGATGGCAGCGGCCGCTGCGGTGACCTTTTGCCAAAACCACGACGGGGCGGACCCGGGACGCAAGTGCGACTCTGGGTGAACCTTGGCAATCACACCGGCAACGAACGCGGCAGACTCCACACCATCAGGCTCGATGCGCACCATCACCTCGCTCTGGAAGCGCGCGGCATCCCGGTCGTGATGCATCCATCGCAGGGCGCGATGAGTGCGTGTGATTGACGCGAGCTCCGCACGCGCGGCCGGATTGCTCCGGCAGCACGCCAGCAATTCGGCGGCCTCGTCCGGCGGGAGTTCACCGGAGAAATATTTCGCCAGCATGTTCTCAAGCGAGGTCATGCCATCACCTCCGTGAGTCTTTGTTCGACGCAATCGCGCAGGCTGAGGCGCAGCCGGTGCAGCGCCATCGTCAGGGCTGAGTGCTTGCGGTTCAGCCGCGCGCCGATCTCCGCCAGTGGCATGTCCTCCTCGTAGCGCAGCCGCACCATTTCCCGCGCGGTTGAGTCCAGCTTGCCAAGGCACTCGTGCATCGCCGCCATCCGCGCCTCGTCCTTGTCATCGTGCGTCTCGGCGATCAAGGCTTCGTCTGCCAAGTCCGCGATGTGCGCAACGGCGGTGACCGGGCTGCGCTGAATTTTTCGCTGATGGTTTTTTAGCAAAAAGAAAGCCACAGTCCTCAGCCAAGGCCCGAGTGGTTGGTCTGCGCTTAGCTCAAAGAGCTTGCGATGCGCGATGAGAAACACCTCCTGCGCGATGTCATCCGCATCGTGCGGAGTGGCCACCCGCACCGCCACGCACGCGCGCACGGACTTCTGGTGCATCGCCACCAGTCGCGCGAACGATTCGAGGTCGCCGGCCTGGGCTTTGCGGATCAGTTCTGGTTCGTCGAGCGTCATGCGGCTATTCGTCATCTTACTGTCACATCCTGCGGCCCTGACACAAAAGTTTCCAGCGGCGTGAGAGCTCCTGGCCTCGGCGCTTCTTGCGCTCGCTCCACCTGTCTGCCACGATGCGGCGGTGAGCGAATTTGAAGACCAGGAGCTTTTCTCCACGCATCCGAACGACGCCTTTTTCAAGAGCGTGTTCTCGGATACTGCGCGCGCGGCGGAGTTTTTTCAGACGCACCTGCCAGCGTCAATGGCGGCCGTGATCGACTGGGCGACGCTGACGACGATGCCCGCATCTTTCGTGAAGCGCGATTTGCAGCAAGCGCACTCCGACCTGCTCTTCACCGCGAAGAGCGGCGGGCGTGAGCTGCTGCTTTATCTGCTGTTCGAGCACCAAACTACGGTGGATCCGCAAATGCCGCTGCGCCTCCTGAACTACATCACGCAGATACTGATTGGCCACGCGGAACGGCACGCGCTGCCGTTGCCCGCAGTCGTGCCTTTCGTGCTGCATCAAGGTCCCGAGCGGTGGACCGTCTCACCGCACTTCGAAGATCTTTTCGCGCTGACGGAAGCGGAGTCGGATATTCTGCTGCCATATGTGCCGAGGTTTCGGCACGCATTGCTCGACCTCACGCAGTGTGATCCAGCCAGTGATGAGGATCACGCGAAGATGCAGGTGATCCTCCATCTCATGAAAGCGGCGAGGACGAGAAAGCTGCTGGAATTTTTCAAATGGCTCGGCCAGTCCGGTGTGGACGTCACAATGCTGCTGGAAGGACACCTGTTTCGCCTTTGCCTCGTTTACGCATGGAATGCGGACGACACTCTTGACGTTGAAGAAATTTCCCGGCAACTTGCCGCCCAACCCAGATTGCAATCCGAAGCCATGACAACCGCACAAAAACTCAGGAACGAAGGCAAGCTAGAAGGCAAGCTAGAAGGTGAGGCGAGAGGCCAGTGGATTGGAAAAATCGTCTTGTTGCGACAACTCATGCAGCTGCCCACGGCCAACACGGCTGAGATGGACAGTCTTGGAGCGGGCGAGCTTGAGCGCCGGTTCAAAGAGCTGGAAGGAGAGTACGAGACGAAATTCAGGCGCTGAACCTCGACTCCTCAATGATGGCACCCGCAGCCTTCGCCGCAGCCGCCACCGTTGACTTCTGACTCGCTGGGGACTTGGCCGCGTTCCAGGGACTTGCCCACATATTTGTTTACTCTCTCCGCGATGCCACCCAGCACTTCCTGTGCCTCCAAAAAGGCGGCGATGGTGGGGTGGGCCTCGCAGCGGTTTTGCAGGTCGGTGAAGCGGCGCGATTCGACGTCCGTCGGCTCCTCGCCGTTGTACTGCTTCTGATGAATGCTGCGGCCGAGGGTGGCCATTTCGCGGTAGAGCGACACGGCCTCTTCGTCAGCGAGGAAGGTCTCAGCCTGCTCGCGCGCGTTTTGCACGCCCGAGTCCGCAATGAGTGTCTCGCAGAGTTCCTGAATCTTTTTGTCGATGGTGGTGGCGATGGGGGCGGCGGTTTGCATGGAGCGGCGAGAGTAAAAGATAATTCCTGTCGCGCTCGTAAAATGTGAGCTTTCTTGCGGCACGGGTGCGGGTGTGGCGTCACCCGTGCGTTCATCCCATCCACCAGCGCAGGATGGTGAGGTTGAGGGAGGTGGTCAGGAGGCTGAGCAGGGTGCTGTAGTAAACGCGGGCTGTGGTGAAGGCGGTGTTGCCGCCGAACTCGTGCGCGAGAAGGGCGGTGTTCACAGCGGTCGGCGCGCCCGCCGTGAGGATGAGCACGGCGGCGATGGACGGCGGAAATTGCCTCGCATGTGTGATGCCCCATGCGAGCAGGGGCGCGGCGAGCAGACGGATGTCCAGGGCGGAAAGCAGCAGAGCGCGCAGAGGCGCGGGCCTTGTCTGGGAGAGCTGAACGCCGAGCGTGAGCAGGGCCGTGCCGACCAACGCGGCGGCGAGAATATCGAACGGCTGCCAGATCCAGGTGTTCTTCTGCACATCGATGGACAACGCCTTGCAAACAGCGGCGCAAATCACCGCGTAGAGCGGGGGCTGCCGCAGAGTCTAGAGAAGCGACCGCCGCTGGCTGGAGGCCTGCGCGCCATTGTTTGCCAGAAAGAGCCCGAAGGTGAACGTGCTGACGTTCACCACCACGAGCACGTAAACCTGCACGGCCGCAGGCTGGCACAAGCGCAAAAACATTGATTGAACAATGCCACTGTCCGTATCACTGACTGAGTGGGTGTGGCGGAAAGAAAAAACTGGCCGCGACATTCATCCACTCTACCATCCCCCCCTTCAATGCACTCAGAGTCCGACATCCAGTACGCGCTCGACATGACAACGGTCCTCCACGAGCCCGACCGGCGAATCGACACGTTTGGAAACACACAGTTCGAGTTTCAACTCGTGTCTGAGCTGATGGACGAGGTGAACCAAGTGCGCATCCGCAACGGCCGGATCGAGGCGCAGAAGCCGGTGATCTTCAGGCCGGACGGCATCGCGGGTTTTGACTTCGAGGGCTTCGGAGCCGAGGCGGAGAAATTTGGCATATGGCTCAAAGAGCACGCGAGCCGCATCGCCCTCTTCCAATACGGTTTTCAGTTCCGCAAAAACGACATGAGTGAGGAGATCGTGCATGAGTCCATGGATGACGTGTGTGGAAAACTCGTGGCGGAGACGCGCTCGTCGGGCAATCCAATGCGGGCCGTGATCCAGGGCGTTGACGACGCTTGGGAGATCTGCCTTCTCAAGTTCACGGTGGAGATGATCGCAAAGTCGCGCGGCATCAACGAGTTTGACTTCAAACGCCGGGGGCTTCTGTAAACGCGGTCGAGACGATGGCAAAGGCCCAACTCAAGCTGCTCGTCTTTCTTTTCGCCGTGGGCATCACGGTGGGATGCGCGGCGGTGGCATGGTGGATTTTCGACAAGGAACTGCGCCACGAGTCCGAGGTGTCCGCTGACTTGAAGCAGATGCACAAGAACGTGCTCGCTCCGCCCGACCCGGGTGCGCGGCGCTTCGATGCCGCGGTGGACCTGATCAGGCTGGGCAAGATCGATGAAGGTCGGGACGCGCTGTACAAGCTGCTCCAGCAATTTCCCGAATCGCCCACCTGCGGCGAGGCGAGGCGGATTATCGGCGAGATCAATCTCGATGGACTTTTCTCGCCGAACCAAATGGCGGGAAAGAGCGACTATGTGGTCCAGCCGGGCGACTCGCTCGCATTGATCGCAAATAAAAACCAGACCACGGTGGACACCATCACCCGCATGAACGGCCTGGTGGGAAACACGCTGCATCCCGGTGACCACTTGATCTTGGTGCCGCTGAACTTCGACGTGGTCGTGGATGTGTCGAGCCGTACGGTGGCGGTGCTGCGCACGGTGGGCACGCGGCAGTACTTCTTCAAGGAGTACAATGCTTTCGATGTGCGGCTGCCCCCGGGCATGCGTGTGCCTGCGGAGATGGAGATCGGCGTGAAGCAGGCTCTGGTGGACGGGAAGGCGGTGGTGTCCACCGACCCGCGGCACATCGCCGCAGAAAAGTGGGTGCCGGGATCGAAGGCGGGAGTTTTTTTCCGCACCGTGCCGATAGCGAAAGCGGTCGTCGTGGTGGATGAGCCGAAGCCTGCCGCGAGAGCCTCCGCAAAAGGTGGCGGGAGCGCCGTGCCCGAGCAGCCGGTCGCACTGGAGACGGGCATCTTCATGGCGGCGGACGATCTGGAAGAACTCTTTGCGCTCGTTCGCAAAGGCTCGAAGCTCCGCTTTGTGCGCTAAAGACTCAATGGAACGAACAGTCTATGAACCAAGTTTTGGAATTTGAAAAGCCCCTCGTGAAGCTCCGTGATGAGATCGAGGATCTCCGCCGGAAACACGCCGCGAAGCCGGCTGACAAGCTGGCGGCGACGATCGCAGATCTGGAAAAACGAGCGCAAACTCTGTTGATGGACATACATTCGCGGCTCACTCCCTGGCAACGCGTGCAGATCTCCCGCCACATCAACCGGCCGTTCATGCTCGATTACGCGCGGATGTGCTGCGAGGATTTCGTCGAGCTTCACGGTGACCGTCATGTCGGGGACGACAACGCCATGCCTGCGGGACTGGCCACATGGAACGGCCGCCGTGTGGTCCTCATCGGTCATCAGAAGGGGCGCGACACGAAGGAGAACTTGCTGCGCAACTTCGGCAGCGCGCATCCCGAGGGCTACCGCAAGGCTTTGCGTCTCATGCGTTTGGCGGAAAAGTTTTCCATGCCAATCGTCACGTTGATCGACACGCCGGGCGCGTTTCCCGGCATCGGCGCGGAGGAGCGGAACATCGCGGAAGCCATCGCCTTCAACCTGCGTGAGATGATGTTGCTGCGCACGCCCATCGTCGCCGTGGTGATAGGCGAGGGAGGCTCGGGTGGCGCGCTCGGCATCGGCATCGCGGACCGCGTTCTGATGCTGGAGAACGCCTATTACTCGGTCATCTGTCCCGATGGTTGCGCTGCGATTCTCTGGAAGCACCGCGAGCACGCGCCCGAGGCGGCGCAGGCTTTGAAGCTCTCCGCGCAGGATTTAAAGCGGCTGGGCATCATCAACGAAATCATCCCCGAGCCAGCCGGTGGCGCGCATCACGATCACGCGACGGCAGCGGCAAATGTGAAGAATGCTGTGAGCCATGCTCTCGCCGAACTTTCCGCTTTGGGAACCGACCAGCTCCTGCAACAGCGGTACGATAAGTTTCGTGCGATGGGCGAGGTGGCGCATTGAGGCCACTTTCGTCCGTCGCAGACATGCGAGTGAATGGCGGGTTTCCTGCTGAACTTCGTCGTCGCACTGGAATTGTCCGCCAATGCCCCTATCATCGACGGAACCCATCCACTCCGCTCCCCATGCAATTCAGAGTCGCATCATCTCACCTCCTGACAGTCTGCGCGCTGCTGGCACTCGTGTATCCTGCCGTCTCATCCGCGCAGCAAAAACGTGGCAAGCCGGGAGCCGCCGAGGAGATCCGCAGACCCGTCATTCCCGAGGATTTGGTGGGAAACGAGCATGTGAAGGAAGAGTTCGGCATCAACGAATTCACGACACCTTCGATCCAGAAGCTTTTTGAGATGCTTGATGCGCTGGGCACCTTGTCGTATGACAAGCTGCACCGGAAAATTTCTGACCAGCCACCAGCAGACCGTGTGATGATCTCGCTCGGCATGGGCGCTTTAATCGCGGACGGCTTCCTCGTCGTGCAGTGTGAGAAGGTGGAGGCCATGGGGGATGTGGGGCGCGCTCTGCTGAAGTATGCGAAGTCTCTTGGCGCGGGCTCGCGGATGAACAAGCACACGCAGAGCCTTTTCGACTACAGCCTGAAAGGTGATTGGGAGCACTTGCGCGCGGAGCTGGCACGCACGCAGGCGGATGTGGAGGGCGAGATGGTGCAGCTGAGGGATGTGGACATAGCCCATCTCGTCAGCCTCGGCGGATGGCTTCGCGCATTCCAGATCGCCACGCAGTCGGTGGTAGAATCGTATCAGGCAGAAAAGTCCAGGCAGCTTGGGCGCCGCGACATTGTCGAGTATTACCTCATGAGCCTCGAGTCCCTTCATCCCGACCTACAGGAGATGCCCCCGATCAAGAAGTTGAAGAAGGGGCTTGAGGAGCTCCTTCCGATGGTGGATGTGCCTGATGGCAAGGTTCTCTCGATGGAAGAAGTGAAGGCACTAGGAGCCAAGTCGGACCAGCTTGCGCGGATCGTGACCAACCAGCCAAAAAACTAGGCCTCGCATTTTCTGCATCGTTCAGTCCCATGGCAAAGCTTTCCCCCGAACAACAGCAGAGTGTCGAATCATGGGCGGAGGCAGGAGCCACTCTCAATGACGTGCAAGGGCGGTTGAAGACGGAGTTTGGCCTCTCGCTGACTTACCTCGACGCGCGGATGTTGATGATCGAAATCGGCGTGCGGTTGAAAGAGAAGGTGAAGGACGCGCCGCCGGAGCCTGCGGTGGCCGCCGCCGCTGCGGATGTTTCCGCGCCCTCAGCGGCCGCAGATTGGAACCCAGCCGCGGCCGAGGGTGGAAAAGTCTCGGTCACCGCTGATGCCGTGCCGATGGAAGGCGCCATTGCAAGCGGACAAGCCACGTTCTCCGATGGCAGGTCGGCCGTGTGGTTTGTGGATCCGGCAGGCCGGCTCGGTTTGCGTGCGCAAGACCCGGCTTATCAGCCACCTCCAGCGGACATCTCAGTCTTTGAGCAGCAGCTGGATGCTCTGCTCCAAGGCTTGTGAGGCTCCATCGCCCGGGTAGGGCCTCAAATTCCGAACCCGGCGTTCGTTCCCAGCGGGCGGCTCACGGCCACACGGTTTCTCTGCTGTGCGGAGAGTTTGCCAGCTGGCGCTTCCTCGCGGGTTGTGACTCCCGTCGGGTCGTCGCGCAGCACGAGGATGTCCCCCTTGAAGGTCAAAAACCGCGCCGCCCGCAGGCACTCCGACTCGGTCAGCCCGGCCAGGGTCACTTCGATCTGGCTCTCGTCGAACCGGTCACGTTCCACATGGCCGGTCAGGCGGTCGATGGTCTTCTTCACGTCGCCGGGTATCACCGCATATTGCCCGGCGGCATCCGAGTAGGAAGCCGCCTCCACCAGCCGTTTTGCGTTGGTGATGTCGTGCGATTCGATGATTGCCCGCAGCATTCGAGGCGCATCCTTGAAGTTGGCCGGGGCCTTTCCGCTCACGATGTAATCATGCAGTTGCCCGACGCCGAGTAGGCCGAGCACAAAAGAGAACAGGACTGACCAGAATTTGAAAGCCACGGTATAAATCGCGGAGTTTCGCCCGCTTGAAGGCATTCTAGCCGCTACATATGGAAATTACAACAAATTATAGCAGCTTGACGCTATTTTGTCGCCGTCCCACTGCCGCGCCTCCTCCCCACTCGCTCTCACCGAATCACTCCCGCCCTTGGCTTTTCTGAAGTTCCCTCACCAATTGCTTCACGGTGTGCGCCTTGCGGATGTCTTTGAACTGCACTTCGATGCCGGCGGTGCCCGCCGAGGAAAAATCCAGCGTGCCGATTCCAAACAGTCCAGCCAGCCCGTCTTCGTGCACGTCCATGGCACGGATGTCGCAGATCCGCACTTCCTTTGAGCTTCGCCCGAGGATACCCCAGACGGTTTCCACGCGTTCATCGGTGACGAAATAGTCGCGGGAGAAGCGCCCCACAGCGACCGCCAGCAGCGTGAGGGAGGCCAGCGCCGCGCCGATCAAAAGATACTGGCTGCCAAATTGAAAGCTCAGCCCTCCGGCCACGCCGAGCAGCACAAACAGCGCCAGGGGTTTTGCAAATGCCCACCACGAAGGGTGGGAGTGGTAGTGGATGCGCTCACCGTTCTTCGTGTAGCGGTGGCCGTCTTCCTCTTCGTCCATCTCTTCCTCCGGGGACTCGCTTCGTTCTTCGACCGGCCCGTCCGCGCGGATTTCTTGGTAAGCGGGGCGCTCCACCCGGGACGCCGGGTTTCCCAGACTCGGCGGGGACATGCCACCGATCAGTTCCCCGACCTTGTGTGACCGCCCGCTTCGCATGTCGATGCAAATGTCCCCGCGCGCGACCGACCCACGATCCACCAGCAGATAGATGTCCTCCTTCGACAGCAGCCCCTCGAAGCTCGGATTGTTCT
>JANOBO010000197.1:0-20187 GCA_031411695.1 Verrucomicrobiaceae bacterium | reverse complement strand
GCGTCTCCGATGAAGCGGAACTCCGAGTAGCGTTTCCCCGTCATCAGCAAGGCGCCAAAAAACCACCACGCGAGCACGATGGAAAGCGGCGGCACATGCCGCGGGCTCACCAATGCGTAGTATCCCAGCCAGAGCCGGATGGGATTGTTGAATGACTCCGCGATGACGTCCATGAACGCGCGGTCCTTCAGGCGGAACGGGCGCACATTGTACACCACGCCACTCAGCAAAAGCAGCGCGAGCGCAGCGTGGTAGGCGCGGTTAAACCCGCACAACCACGCGATCACGAACGCGGCGATGATCAGCGCGGCCTTCACCCACCAGAGTATCCACACCTTCACCTTTCCCGCCGGGATCCCACGCATGCGCTTCGTCGGGTGCAGCGAGTCGAACGGAGCATCGAGGATCTCGTTTAAAATGTAGTTAGCCGAGGCGATCAGACACGCGGGCACGAGCGAGAGCGCGGCGAGCCGCATATGATCCCACTGCAACTGGAAGTCGAGCACCAGCGTCACCGCCACCACATGCCCGAAGAGAATGAAAATATTTTTCAGCCAGTGGTCCGGCCGGGCGATTTTGATGTACTCGATCACCCCGCCGACCTAACACACGAAATCCGCGCGCTCAATCTGCAACCGGCGGCGCGCCTGCTAAGCGCGCATGACAGTTGAAACCCGCGCACGGTTCTCGAAGCACTCGGGAATGACGCGCCGGAAATCATCCAGGCTCACCGGCTTTGTCAGAAAGTCATCCATGCCGGCCTCGATGCAGGATTCCTTCACGCCCGTGAGCGCGTGCCCCGTCATGGCGATGATGGCGGGCTGATGCTTGAGAAGAAAATTTCCGCGGATCTCCCGACATGCGTCCACGCCACCCATCACCGGCATCTGCAGATCCATGAACACCACATCGTAAAGGCCTTGATTCACCATGTCCACGCCCTCGCGGCCGTTGTTCGCGATGTCGATCTGACCGTATCCGAGACGCTGCATCAGCATGCTTGTGATCTTTTGATTCAACGGCTGGTCTTCCACCAGGAGAATGCGCGCGGGATGCTCTGAGGCAAAGCTCTCTTTGGCACCTGCGCCGGATGAATGGGTGCCAGCAGTTGACGGGACACGGTCCGCCGCAGCGGGCGCACTCCATTGCTGCGTCGGCGAGGCCTCGGGCGCCTGCCGCACCGGCGTGCTTTGCTGGAGGGGTAAAGGCGCGGGCTGCGGATGGCGCGGCAGGCGGATCGCCTCGGCCATGCAGCGAAGCAGCTCGCGCCGCTTGAGAGGTTTCGAAAGCCGGATGTACCGGCTGCCAGACGGTGGCGTGTAGCGCTCGCGATTCTGCGCGTTGGAGAGCGGCGCTAGCGCGATGACTGCGGCACCGGCCTGCAATGCCATTTCCGTGAGACCGCGAAGGACCTCGGCAGGCTGACCGGAGTTGTCGATGATGAATACGGCCGCCTGCTGGAGGAACTGCCGCACCTCTGCGATATCCTGATCCGGCTGAATGGCCGCGGACCGCGCGCCACATTTAAGGAGGTTTTGCTGCAGGAGCTGCTGCGTGGTGGCGTGCGTGGTGAAGAACAAAACAGGCTGCTTGGACACGACCTCCATCCACCCGCGCTCCTCGTCGCGCCCGCTGTCATCAGGCGCGGCACGCAGGGGGATCTCAAAGAAGAAGTCCGAGCCCTTCCCTTCCTCACTCGAGACGCTGATCTCACCGCCCATGAGGCGGCAGAGTTTGCGCGAGATGGCCAGTCCGAGGCCGGTGCCGCCATACTTGCGGGTGGTGGAGGCATCGACCTGTGTGAAGGCTTCAAACAACGTGTGGATCTTGTCCTGGGCGATGCCGATGCCTGTGTCGCGCACTGAGAAATGCAGGAAAGGCATCTCGCCCCCGCCGGGCGACGGCCGCACCACCTGCCGCACCATGAGCAGGATCTCGCCGGTGGGGGTGAACTTGATCGCATTGCCGCCGAGATTGACGAGGATCTGCTTCACGCGTTGGAAGTCGCCCATGAACTTCCGCGGCATGGAGGGATCCACATGGTAGTTGATCTCGAGGCCCTTCTCAGCAGCCCGGAAGCCGAACACATCAATCGTCTCCGCCATCAGCTCGTCGAGATCGACCGGGATGTTCTCGATGTCCATCTTCGCGGACTCGAGCTTGGAGAAATCCAGGATGTCGTTGATAAGATGGAGCAATGACTCCCCACTGGAGCGGATCATGTGGACGAGTTCCTCCTGCTCCGAGTCCAGCCCCATCTCCATCAACGCGCTGGTGGTGCCGATGATGCCGTTCATCGGCGTGCGGATCTCGTGGCTCATGTTCGCCAAAAAGTCGCTCTTCGCTGCGGTCGCCACCACGGCCTCCTTCCGCGCCTTTTCAAAGTCGAGGATGACGCTCTGCTTGCGCTCGTCGTTCTCCTGGATGTCATCCATCGCGAGATTGAACTCATGCTGGAGTGCCGCGAGATCGTCCCACCCATTCACGGGCTGGCGGTGTGTGAGCATGCCTTTGCGCAACGCACGAAAGCCCTCCTGTAGTGATTTGGATTTCTGCGAGAGGCGGCGGCCGAGGAGGAAAAAGCCGAACGCGGCAGGAATGGCACCAGCCAAGGCACCCATCAGCGGGACGATCATGCGGCTGCTGCCGATGACATGGCGGAGCTGAAACAATGGCTGGCGCACGATGAGCACACCAGCGATGCGGCCGCCCGCGTCCCGCAGCGGCACACCGGTCATGGCCCAGTCTGGAGCGCCCATGAAACTGGCGCCCGACATGGCATCGATGCCACCACCGAACGCCATCGCCGAACCACCGAAGACGCCGATGACGATATCCGTGTAGGTGGTGTCAGCAGGGCCTGCGAGAGATGCCATCACGCCATCTTCATCCGCACAGAATGCCTCGGTATGGACCATGCCCGAGGCGATGCCCTTCTTCTCATCCGCGAGGCCCATGATCTCGGCCTTTACCCCGAGCTGCTCGATGGCGGGCGGCGCGTTCACGCTGCGGATGCGCATCACCAACTGGTTCGTCGCCCCGGCCGGAAGTTCCGTCGCGCCGGCCAGCATCGCATTCGGGAGGCGCTGCTTCTCCAACTCTGTCTGACCGGCCAGCGCCACGGCAGAGAGGTGGGAGCGCTGCGCCACGCGGTGCGTGAGAAGCTCCTGCCAGATGAACCCGGCCGACGTCGCCACCGCAGTGGCGATGACACCGATGACGCCGACAATCAAAAAGCGGGTGGATATCTGGACGTGAAGTCTCATGTCAGCGCATCAATCCATCACGCCGCCGTATCGACCAAGGCGCGGGAGGCGCTGGAGGCCATGCTACGCACCAGCGGGCCCAAGTCCGCCAGCGGATCGGCCTCGGCGGACGGCTCAGTCAGCTTCGTCACGCACTTGCGCACGGTGGAAGTGAGCAGCTCCGAAGTGTAGGGCTTCTCGATGACGTCCATGAAACCAAGCGCGACGCAGAGTTCGTGGGCGCTTTGTTCAAAGAAGCCGCTGCACGCGATGATGCCGATCTTGGAGTCCAGCACGCGGATCTCCTGAAGCGTGTCCAAGCCCGACATTCCACCTGGCATCGTGAGGTCGAGGATGATCACCGCAGGCGGACGCCCCGCCGCGATGAGATCCTTGAGCTTCTCCAGGGCATCCTCTCCGCTGGACGCGCCGACCACGGTGTATGGCAGCGTGGAAAGGATGGCTTTCCCGATGGTGAGCACGGCGGGATCGTCATCGACGAGCATCACGGTCGTGGTGCCCTTGGGAATCGAGGAAACGCTCCAGGCGGAGTCTGTGGGGTGTGTAGTGTCGAGTGTGTTCATGGTCTTGGGGGTTAAATGGCTGTGTAGCTGAGGCATTTGATCTCATCGAGGGTCGTGTGGCCGCCGATGACCTGCACGAGCCCTTCCTGGTAAAGGGATTTGAAGCCGTTCTTGAAAGCGGCCGCGCGCATGGCGCTCATTGGCGCGGCCTCTTCAATGAGGTCGCGGATGTCGGAATTGATCTCGCAGACTTCCATGAGCGCCACGCGGCCCGAGTAGCCGGTGCCATGGCATTCATCGCAGCCCGCCTTTACAAAGATCGGATTCACCAACGGCTGCGTGATGACGCCCTGGCGGTACATCATCTCCTGCACTTCCTGTGGGGCGGCCTCGGGCTTCTTGCAGTAACCGCAAAGCCGGCGTGTCAGACGCTGGGCCTGGCTGAGGGCGAGCGAGTCCGCCAGGAGATACTTTTCGACGCCCATGGAAAGCAGACGCGAGATGGCGCGGAGAGAATCGTTTGCGTGCAAAGTGGTGAGCACGAGGTGCCCGGTGAGCGCGGCATTGACGGCGGAGTTTGCCGTCTCCGCATCGCGTGATTCACCGATGAGGATGATGTCCGGGTCGGCACGCAGCAAAGCGCGGAGACCGTTTGCAAAATCAAGGCCGTGCGCCGGATTCGTCTGGGTCTGATTGATGCCCTCCACCTCATATTCGATGGGGTCTTCGATGGTCTGGATGTTGACGCCCTCATCGTTCACTGAGTTCAGCAGCGCGTAGAGCGTCGTCGTTTTCCCAGAGCCGGTGGGGCCGGTCACGAGGATCAGTCCCTGGTCCCGAGTCATGGAGCGGTTCAGAAGATCGAGCTGACGCTGCGCGAGGTTGAAGTCAGACAGACGCTTCACGCCGTCAGCCTTGTCCAAGAAACGCATGATGACTTTCTGAAACTCGCGGCGCGTCGGCACTGCGGCGACGCGAACGTCGAGACGACGACGCCCGATCGAAATGGCAAAACGTCCGTCCTGCGCCTCCTGTCGGGTCTGGCCCATGCCCGCGTAGTTTTTGATGAGTGCGACGAAACGATTGATCAGGTGCTCCGGCGCGGTGAGGATCGTCTTCATGTTCCCGTCCAGGCGGGCACGGAAGCGGACGAGATTGTAAAATTTCTCGAGATGCAAATCGCTCGCCCGGCAGCGCACGGCGGTGAAGAGCGCCCATTGTAGCAGTTCTTCAGGCTCGTGGTTCGGGCTGGCGGGATTGATGGCCGCCATGTCGTCCGGATTGATCTCCACGACGCCTTCCGTGTTCGACACGGAGGCGGTCATGTTCTCCGCCAGCGCGACTCCTGAGGTGTCGAGGTTTGCGGCCGAGCGCCCGATCGCATCGCGGATCGAGCCCGGGTCCGCCATCACGGTCACGATGCGGACCGGCTGGCTGCCGAGGGACAGCCACTCATCCTCGAATGCGTAGCAATCGGAACTCTCGCTCAGGAGGTAAACGACGTGCTTCCCGATGTAGAGCGGATAGACATTGTGCCGCTCAAGCAATTGCGTGGGGAAGAAGGTCTGCCTCGCAGCCTCCTGCGCGCTGTAGCAGAGCGTCCTGCCTTCCGAGCACATGTAGTGCAGCGCCACGCCGAGATGGCGCTGCACCGCGTTGAAGTCAGCAAGTCCGAGGCTGCCCTTTTTTTCTTTGATCGCCTCATAGAAGCCCGTCAGTCGCGAAAGGTCGTTCTGCTCATACGGATAGTTTTGGGTGAGCCACTGGAAGGTGCCGTCTGCACCGAGATCGGCGAAGCGTGGCAGCGCCATCGTCTCAAATGGATTCGACGGCGCGATGGGTTGGGCACCCAGACGCTGGACGAGATCTTTGCGGGTCTTTTGATATTGATCGGAGCTGATCAACACGCGCAGAACCAAACCCGGGGGCACGCCCCAAAGATCGGCCCCGCGCGGATTGTAGTGCGCCATGATCAACAGCGGCCCGAGCGTCGAGATCGGAAGCCATGGGTCCGCCACTTGTGGCACGCGCCCCAGCCGCCGCACGACCTTCTCGGCTTCTGGCGAGCAACTCTCACGAAGCAAGGACACGGGCATGAGCCCGTTTTGCAGCGCGAGGCCTTCCAACGAGATGATGCCCGTTTCTCTAGGCTGAACAGTCGGGGAGGATGGATTGCCTTCAGTTCCGAAGGAATTCGGAGAAAGCGCTGCCTGTTGTTCCGGGGAAAGGGTCATGGGAAGGTGGTGAAAAAGCGAACGTGCTTGGCGACCGCGTCAGCGGCCCGATGAACTGTAGTTCGGGGGATACGCGTACGGCTCGGTGTAGTCAGAGCCGTCGAAGACGACCTTGAGTCCGATGCCCGCGACTCCGGGCTTGAGGAGCTTGAACCTGTAGCCGGTCCATACAATGCGGTAGTCGGTCGCGGAGCCCGAAGAAACGGGCCGGTAGTCAGGGCGGATGAAGGGCGAACCTGTAAGTGTCTTGTTAGGGTTTGGATTCCGATACTCGAGATCGAGCACCGCCGTCAGTTCATCGGATGCGGAGCCGTCGTTCGCAGGCGCGTTGTATTCCTTGTACGCATGACCGTAAGCATTGAGGCCTTGGTTGAGCATCTCGAGCTTCTCATTCGCGATGGCGTCTTGGGATCCGGAAAAGATGCCGGTCATGCCCGGAACCGCGATCGCCGCCAAGGCGCCGATGATGGAGATGGTGATCACCATTTCTGACATTGAAAAACCTCCGATGGAAAAGCGCTTCGCCGCCAAGCCAGATCGCTTCAGCGGCTTCCTCTTGCAGGTTAGATGTCTTGTGGTTTCACAGCTCATGACACGACGTCCGGTTCCTCGGTGTCAGTACTTGATCTCAGCATTGTCAGGAGCAAAAAGTCGCGCCTTCTTCATGTCGTTGATGGCGGTGTTGAAGGTGGCTGTATAGCCAGACGGGAGGTATGTGGCTAAAGTGGTTTCCGCGTAACTTAGATAGGGCTGAAGGAGCGTGTACTTTGCGTCGTTTGATCCCGCACTCCGCCAATCCAGATCTGCCTGTGTCCTTCCCTTGACCTGGACCATTGTCGCCTGCGCGACGTTTAGCGACTCGGCGCGGGCGATCGCAAGGTTTTTCTCGCTATCCTCCCGCATCTTCGAGATCGACGGGATTGCAAGAAACGCGATGATCCCGATGATGGCGACGGAGGCCATCATCTCGACGAGAGAGAAACCGGTCCGGCAGATTGGACGTGGGTGCTTAACGTGCAGCGTTTGGTTCATAAGGTGGGAAGGATAAGTGTGTGGCTAATCGTTGACGAGATTCACCATTGGAAAGCCGCCTGCGGACCAAGCGGGCAGTTGCAAATGTTGGCGGCCCAGATCGAGCGCCGCCGACTTCAGTTTGTCATTATTCGTCGTGTACTCCAAAAAGTGGTCGGCAGTGGTCTTGTCCACGAAGCCACCAAGCCCGGTCGAGACATTCGGGGCAAGGAACGTGACAAACTTCCCTTTTGCCGTGGTCTGGCCATTGTAGAGGGCGCGGATGTCGCTCACGCTCATCAATTGAGCGGTGTTACCCACGCGGGTTTGGCTCATCACCCACGCATTCACGGCCTCCTGTACCGCTGCCTGCTGCTGTCGGCCGACGACTCGCTGGGCATCCCGCGAGGCATTTGAGATGGCACCCACGACCAGCGAGGCCATGACACCGATGATGGCAATCGTGATGACTGCTTCAATGAGAGTGAAGCCGGCCCTCTTGTTTCTGCGCATGTGCTTCTTGATCATCAGTAGCGTTTAAAGAAGGGTTTTGCGAAAAATCCGCCGGGGAGCTATCTCCCCGGCGGACGAGAAACCGTCCGAAATATAGGCTAAGCTAAAAGGCCGGGCGGTCTTGAGGGTACCGAACTAGTTAGCAGGAGCGTGGTAGGCGACCTGTTGGTTGTTTGCGTCCCAGCTGAGCATGTTCTGTGTGGCGATGAGGTCGAGCGACTCTTGTTCGATCGTGCCGGTGGTGAACACCTTGTCTTTGAACGAGCCCTTGTCTGGCACCACAGTACCATCTTGAACGGCGGCGATAACGTCAGCGATCGTGGCCATGCTGGCCGCGTCATAACCTGCAGCGATGGCAGCGTTCATCGTGGAAGCGATGGTCTGAGCATTGCGGGTCGCAGCGGCGGTTCTCGCGCTGGTGTTGATGTTGCCAACGTTAGGGATGGCGATGGCGGCGATCACACCGATGACGGCGATCACGACGAGCATTTCCACAAGGGAGAAGCCAGCCTTGGCTGCCTTCTTAAGATTCAGTTTAACGTTTTTCATGGTTTTGGGTATTGGGCTGTTGTTTGTTTGTTTTGTTGTTCCTCTTAGTGGCGAACGTCCTCGCGAACGAACACAACCAAATGGAATATGGTATTTATAACTGATTGTGGAAATCGGGTCAATAAAATTGTGATAATTTCCATATTTTATTCCGGCGCGGTCGGCTTTGGGACTTTTTCATAATGTGGGACGCCGCATATACAACTTTCCGGCCCGATGTTGTTTTCGCGGTTGGCAACGGCTAGAAATGCGCTTTTGGCTCCGTTCCCCCCCGTTTTTCCATATCATCTTCATGACTCAAGCGCCCCATATTGTACCCACCGAACATAGTGACGAAATCAATGCTCGTATCCTCGCGATTAGTGAAGATCGCATCGTTGGCTTCGAGCGACATCCGTTTCAGGAAATAGCCCGGCAGTCGGACCTACCACTGGACGTCGTCTTGGAACGTGTCCGCGCTATGCTTGATGCCGGAGTCATCCGTCGGGTCAGGCAGACGTTGCTTGCGAACAAGCTTGCGGAGGGCGCGCTGGTGGCGTGGCGTTTACCGCCGGAAAGGCTGGATTCTGCGTTTGAGTTTATGTTCAAGCAGGATCCTTTCAGCGGCCACGTCGTGGTCCGGTCCACGGATCGCGAGGTGAGCGGGTCGCAGTTCCGGCTTTGGACAACGCTTAAGGTTCCGCAGCAGGAAAGTCTGTCCGATCACGCGGACGTTTTGAAGAGGCTGGTGGGTGCTGACGAGTACATCTTGATGCCCGCGCACGGAATCTTTGCTTTGGGGGTAGGGCATGTCCGTCGCAAATCAATCGAGCTTGGCGAGAGGGCGGAGTCACGTGCCGTGATGATGAACACAAGCATCGCCGATCTCAGTGCTGAAGAGTGGAGAGTTTTGCTCGAGCTGAAGCGCGAGTTTACCACAGACGAGATTGTTGAAGACCTTTGGCGAGGGCGTGCGGAGGATTCCGGTGTGACGCTGGATCGATTCTGCGACCTCGCGTCGAGCCTCGATAAAAAGGGTGTGATCGGTCGGTTCTCGACGTTTCTCGAACATGTGAAGCCATCTCAAAGCGGTGAACGTGTGACGAAGTTCAACGGTTTATTTCACTGGAGGGTCCCCCAAGGGATGGAAGAACGCGCTGGAGGAGAAGTGGGAAGACATCTCATCATGACCCACTGCTACTGGCGCGAAGGTGGGCCTCAATTCGGAAACGTGAACATCATGGGTGTTGTCCACGGGACCGATAAAGACCTCATCCTCGCCCACAAGGCCGCCATCGACAGACATCTCGAATCCATGGGAATCCCGGTGGAGTACACAAATGTCTTCTGGGGTGGTCGGAGCGAGATCAAGCCTAGCGAGATCTCCCCTTTAATTTATCACGCATGGCACAGCCAGTGGAGTGGCATGTCCGGACCCCTCGCCTAAACTTAATGAACTCGCCCACGCCTCAGGCAGTAAGCAGGTTGTTTCGACTTGTGCTCTTTGGTTGCGTTTCGATGCTGGCGTCTTGCAATGTCAGTTTTCAGCGGCAGTGGTCTGCCGCAAGAATGTCCCCGTCTGCGGGTCATGGAATCGAAGGCCGTTGGCAAGGACAGTGGCGAAGCTTGTCAACTGGACACACGGGCCGCTTGCGGTGTTTGGTAGGCGCGCCGTGTGGCACAAAAGGCAACCGCCCGTTTTTTTACAGCGCGGAATGGGGGCTCATCTTCAGCAGTTCGTTTGAATCTTCACACAAGGTCACGATCGACTCAAGATCGTCCAAGTTCGAGGGGACGCACGCGATGCCTAGGTGGGCGGGTGGGACCTACACTTATCGGGGTACGATCATCGGCGACATGTTCGACGCCAGATACCAGAGCTCTAAAGACCATGGGACATTCAAAATGCAGCGTCCGTCCCATTAGCCTGCAAAACATCAGACCTGACAATCCGCCGAGCCTACTGCCCGCGCGATCACGGGAACACGGGAACACGGCGAGGTCTCACGCTGACGCCTCAGCACCTTTGTGCCCCAGTTGCTTCACCGCGCGATTCAGCTGCTCGTACTCGATAGGTTTCTTGATGACCGTGACCGGCCCCAGGGAAAGGATTCGACTCAAGATCTCACTGTCCGGATAGCCCGTGATCACGACGATCGGAAGATCAGGATGAATCTGTTTGAGTTGGCTATAGACCTCGTCGCCCGGGATGTCGGGAAGTTTCAAATCCAAAAAGACAAAGTCGAATTTTTGCTTTTTCGCCAAGGCAATCGCCTCCGTCCCAGATCCGACCACAAGCCTCCCAAATCCAGCCTTTTTCAAAAACTGCTTGAAGAGTGCCTGAAGCGCAGGGTCGTCGTCAACGACCATCACTGTGGGCTGACCACTCTCTTCGTCCTTTCGCAGCACATCGCGATCCAAAAGGCTGCGCTTGATCCGCCACCGTCCGCCGATCTGCACCGCCGGAAGCTGACCGCGCTGCACAAGGTAGTACACGGTCGGCAAAGGAATGCGGAGATATTCTGCCGTCTCTTTGACAGTCATGAGTTCGGGTGATGCTGGGTCTGCCATGGTATTGAAGAGTTAAATTGTCGGACCGAAATGAACGGATTTTGACCAGTGCCTATGTCGACTAGGAGTCAACAACGCCAGCAGCTCAATTCCCTCTCAAATTACCCGAATACTAGACAAAGTTGCGACATTGTAACAAGAACGCAACACAAATTTCATAATACAACGAAAAAGTCCGATACGGCCGCATTTGTGCGACACTAAACCGATAAAACTATCGACAGTGAACGCACTAAACCGCCCACACCGGGTCAACAAAGACAAAGGGAAGCCGCTTCCGCTTCACCCTCCGAGGGCCTCCAACCATCTGGACAGTCGCTCGGCCTGCTCGGGCGGCGTTTCATCGGGCAGGTTTTTCACAAGCCATCCGACATCTTCCTTTGCGCCGTTCTTGTCCCGCCTCAAATCCCGCAGAACTGCTCGCGCGAACCGGTCGGGCAGCGACGCAGGCTCAACGGCCAGGATCAAATTCAGGTATGGCAGCGGGTCGGTGGCAGCTTTGGCGCGCGGCTGATGCTCTTCGTCCCAGGCTGATTCTGCGCTGCTAAGTAAGTTCCGGATCATTCGCACGATGATGCCCTTCCGAGTCGCCGGCTCCACCCCAGCGTGCGCCGAGGCCTCTGGATCTTGACCGACCATGACGGCGGCCATGGACGGCGTCATTTCTCGACCTGCGTCGAAAACGTCGACCACCCGAAGTTCCGCTTCCGAGGAATCCCTGTAGCCCACCATGAATCTGCCTGAATATGGAAGACCCATCACTCCCTTCACCCCGAGTCGGGCCGCTAGCTCCAAAAAAATCACCGAAAGTGTGATCGGCAGTCCCTCCCGATCATCCAGCACCTCGTTGAGATAGCTGTTGGAACGGCTCGCGTAATCGTGGCGGCTGCCGTGAAAACCGTTCTCTTCAAACATGAATTTTCGCAGTCGTCTGACGCCGCTGGCCGTGCCCTTGGTCATCTCCGGATCGTATTTGAGCTCGTCGGCCATCCGCTCCATTGTCCTCATGTACTGCTCGACATCGACCTCAGGATTGTCGTGCTTTGAGACGAGCAACGCGCAACGCAACAGCTCGATCTTTCCTTCCTCTTTGCCCAACTGCTTCACCAGTTCATGGGTTATCGCGGCGCGATGAAGATCTTGCTCGAGGTTCTTTAACGCTGCGGCGTTCCGCTCGAGCCCTCTCTTCTGCTCGACGACCACGCTCCGGCTCGCAGCGGGGTCGGCCAGCAACTGCTTGATCAATTCGGCGCTCGTCACGTCGTTCTTGAGAAAATCGCCGACCGCCTTTTTGATTCCAGCGACCACTTCGGCATCAAGTTCACGCTCTGCGAGATCCTTCCCGATTCTGAAATCCTTGAACTCGGCTGCGGGCATCCGGAACTTGCAAAGGCCGGCCGTTCCTCCACGAAGGACGCTGTCGGCCTGTTCGAGAATTTGCCGACCGTTGACGAAGCATTTGATGCTTTCCCCATCAACCCGCACACGCAATAGATTCCAGTCTCCTTTGCGGTATGCATCGGCTTCAACTTCCGCCAACACGGTCCAGGAGTACACGTCGGGGCCCTCGAATCGCGTCAGCCTTAACTTGCCTCCGGTCGGATAAAAGCCGTAATGACGACCGCTTTCGTCAGCGCAAAACACTAGGCCTGCGGCGCCACTCTCATCGTCCAGTCTCACCGATGCCGCCACATCGAACACCTCAGGTTGGTCATTTGCCGACCACAAACAGAGCGTACGCCCTCCGAAGCCATCGCCCATCAATTCGGCTTTGATGATGCCCGCGTGCTGAGTCCACTGGCCCCCCATCATCGGCAGCCAAGAGCGCCTGTCGAGCACCCCAATGGTCAGCCACCGGCTCATCGGGACAGGATTTGGCTTGGCGATCAAGCTCTTGAGCGCGTTCACCGGCATGGCAAAGCCTAGGTTCCCTGTCTTCAGCGATTTGAGGGTCAGCAATCCCAAGACCCGGCCCTGCCGGTCCAGCAAAGGTCCCCCGCTGTTGCCGCGCTCAATGGGCATGGCCACTTGGATCATCGGCACCTCATTGATGTCCCTCAGCGCGGAGACCACCCCCTCGACCACGCTGAATGCGAGCCCCTCAGGATTCCCCATCGCCACCACGGCCTCACCCTGTTTCAACTTCGCGGAGTCACCGAGCGGCAGCGGTTTCAAGCCCGACTTTGCGATCTTGAGGATGGCAAGGTCCAGATGCACGTCCGAGGCATACACTTCGGTAACCTCGTGCTTTTCACCATCGCTCGTCTCCACTTGGATGCGTCGTGCTTCTCCGATCACGTGCTTGTTCGTGGCGATCAGCCCATCTTGCCGAATGACAAAACCGGCGCCGAGCCCGTCCATCCCTTCCCGGCCCACCTGCATCACCTTCACGAGAGAAGGAGTGACCCCGTCCGCAATCTCGGCGACACTTTTCCCGGGCACCTTCTTCGTCCCCGCCTCAAGCGAAGTGGCCGTCGCAAAAACAAGCGCGAAAGCCGGAAGAGAAACGAGGGACAGTTTCATGGTCGGACAGGTTGCATCTATTTACGTCACACGAAACAGTTTTGTGCCCGCCACCTTGTGACGTCCCGTTGAATGCCGACAGTTCGGCTATATACATCGCGATGAAACAGAGTTGTCAAAACTGAGCAGATGGAGCGTGGTGATCTCGGCGACTTTGTGCCTTCTTTTCGGACGGGGGCACTGTGCATGGTCGCATCGCTGGCCTGTTTCACCGCAAACGCGCTGCTGCTGAAACACCTCGGCACCCACGAAGGGACCAGCCCTTGGCTGGCGCTGCTCTACCGGGCGATCATCGGCATGGCCGTCGTGCAGATTCTCTGCTCGACACGCATGGCCGCACAGTTCGGAGCTGCAAAGGGCTCTTTGAACTTCCGTCGGGCGGCAACCAGCGGCATGCTTGTTTCCCGCGGTGTTCTGGGTGCCTTCGGCACTGCGGCGTATTACCTCACACTGCCTGTTCTAGGGGCTGGCAAGGCGACGTTGATCGGCAACACCTGGGTCATCTGGTCAGCGCTGTTGGCTGTCTTCCTTTTGAAGGAGCATCTCGCCAAGCGGCAGCTCGTGGGCATCTTCGTCGCGATCTCCGGCCTCGTGCTGCTCACCGGCAGCGATGCACACGGCGTCCGGGGTCACGCGTTCTATGAACTGATTGCGATAGCCGGAGCCCTGGTCGCCGCAGTCACCGTCGTGGTCATCCGCCAGCTCACCCGTAGCGAGAGCACCGCCACGATTTTTGTTTCCCAATGCATATACACGGCGCTCCTTGCACTGCCGTTCGTGATTGGATCAGGCTGGCAGGTTTCCGTGCCGCAGTCGGCCTTCCTGACCGCCGCCGCCACTGCCGCCGCCGTCGGCCAGCTCGCGATGACCGAGGGTTTCCGTCACTTGCCCGTAACCACAGGCGGTGCATTCCAAGTGGCGCTGCCGCTCTGCATCACGCTTGCGAGCATGGTCATTTTCCATGAGGCGTTCTCTCTTGGCCAGACGGCCGGTGCCGCCCTTATCATTCTCGGCGGATACCAAGCGGTCGGCCGGAGGTGAATCTAAACTCGGAGCCGGAAACCCCATCCGTCCTCAGAAAAGCCGGGTTGGAGGCGGGCTCGTCCAGCACGCATCCGAATTGTCATCACCCCGGAAAAGTCCCATGACATAAATTATTTATGGATTTTATGGTTAATGAGTTTATCTTTCGTGAATTTATCTCACCATGTTCTCTCTCCTCTCCGAATCCGAACCCGTGGCAGGGGCCAATCCCCCGCTCCCCTCCCCTCCGGTGAAGCCGAGGCTACAGCCCATCGCGGGGATCTCCTCTCCTCACGCCAGCGCCTCCTTACAGATCGAACACTCGGCGCTCCCTGCCCCCACGCCGATGATGCGGTCCACGGTGTTTGCGGCAGAGGGTCGCCCCACGTCCCCTTGGTCGGGCCGGGTAGCACAAATGCAGAACCAATACTCCAAAGCTGTAGTCCCTGAACTCGGCGTCCCGGCCGGGCTGCCCGACGCGGATGAAGGCATCGAAGGTGTGCGGAAGCTTCTGATGGGCCGCGACATCAACGAGATCCAAACCAAGGTCGCGGATCTACAGGTGTCCTTGGGTGGAGAGATGAAAAGGCTGCGCGATGCCTTGATGAACCGTGTGGACGAGATGGCCGGCTACCTGCATCGGGACATGGTGATGCTCCGGGACGAGATGCACCGCGAGCTGGCGCAGGTGAAGTCGGACCTTTTCACCGCAGCCACAGCACTGAGCAGCGTGAAGGACAGACTGCTCGCAGTCGAGGAACAGGCCGGACACAACACTCGGCAGGCTCTCGCCGATGTCGAAGACAGGCTGGAGCGACAAGAAAAGGTGTTTGCCCTGGCCATGGATCAAATGGAGGCCAAGCTGGGCGCGGCAATCGACTCGAGATGCGCGGTCGGACTCGAAGCGCTCGCGCGAAAATCGGACATCGCAGACGTCCTCGATCAATTTGGAAAACTGGTCGCGAACGAGGGGGCACCGAAGGACCTGGGCTGGTTCGAAAAGGCGTCCTCGAACGCGCCAGCATCCACGGCTGCTTGGTCGGCGGCGGGCATTGAAGGCACCGCGAGCGACTGGATCAAGCCAGCGCATCCCTTGATGCCTGAGGAAAACTTGATCCCATGAGGTTTCCCGCTCCGGCCGCCGATCTTTCCCGCGCGCAAGCCGCGGCATCAGCCACGGTCGGCGCCGAGGCTTGTGAAGCGCTGCCTGACGCATCGGTTGACTCCTCGGTGGGATTTCACTTTGCGCTAGAGACGCGCCCGCCCCCGTTGCCGCCGTCAGCTTCGCGCGAGGATTTGGACCGGCTGATCCATCAAGTCCACCTCCATTGCCGGGACCCAGACGCAACGGTTCAGGCGGCGGACGCGATGCGCCACACTATCGAGAACGCGCTTTGGCGAGGCGCGCAGCGCGGGAACGGCCGGCTTCACGCGATTCATGCTCATCTGCTCGGTCCCGCGACGGGATTGTTCGTCGCCGACCGGCTTCGCTCCCTGGCGTGTAAAGTGAGGGAATGGCTCATCCTGGTGAGTTCTCCCCGGCGAATCCTCTGGGCGGTCACGGCCGCTTGGCAGGGTGAAGACATCACCGCATTTGTCAGGCAGCGCGCGAGCTGGCACAGCATCGATGAGATCGCCGTGTATCAGCGTGACCACGAGACGCCGCTCGTGCGCGTCGGACGTTCCGTTCCCGACGATGAGGACGACTGGCTCGCGTCCAGTCCGCTGTTCTGCGTTTCAAAACGACATCTGGCGGAGACGGCACCCCCAGACCCTCTGCGCGCGGGGCCGGACACGCCAGAGATGCCGATGCACACGATGACCGTGGTGGGAGAGCGCAGTGAGATCTCCGCACGAGTCACCGGCCATGCACCTTCCGGGTTCAAGCTCGCGCTTCAGTCCATGTGCAAAAGTGCCGATGAAATTCTCGGCGACCGTCAGGCAGGCCGCGCGGAATGGGTGTTCCGCCTCAAGCAACTCGTCACCCCCGCACTTAAAACGTCAGGCCCGCATGTGGCCGAGCACTTTTGGAATCCGCTCGTCATCCTCACCGTTTTTCTCACCGCAGGCGCCGCACTGCTGGGAAGCGCGGGCGTCGGGCATCTTCGCTGGCAAGGCATCGTGGCACAGCTCGATGCGGAGCCAGGCATCGAGGTGATCTCCCATTCAGCCGCTTGGGGACACCGGCGAATCGAGATCCTCCGCGATCCCCAAGCCCGCAAGATTCCCGACCTCCTCCTGCAAATGGGTTGCGACGCGGCGGCAATCGCCATCCGCGAGCGCTCGTTCATTTCTGCGGACGACGCCATCGTCGCGGCGCGTCTGCGCTCGCAGCCATCAAGCGCCCAAGGCCTCAACGTCGGCGCGCGTGAAAGCCAGAAGCCTTCCACCCCTGCGTCATCACCTGCCACGAACGCCGTCGCATTAGAAGCCACCGCCCGCGATCAATTGCTCACCGACATGCGGCTCGACCTCCTCCGCTCCGTCCTCGATCTGCCTCGCGAGGTCGGGCTCTCACTGTCCGACGGCATCCTCACTGCCCGCGGCATGCTCGGAGAGCCCGCATACGGTGGCCTCGTCCGCGCACCCAGACGACTCGCATGGATCAAGAAGACCGATCTCAGCCAGCTCCGCGACCTCACCGGAGAGAACATCAGCGCTCTGCAAAAGGGACTGGAGAAAACGAAGATCGAGTTTGTGCCCGCCTCCGCCATTTTGCCGGAGGCTTCAAAGCTTCGCCTGCAATCCATCGCGTCCGAGATGGTCCTGCTCGCTGGGGATGCGCGGCTGAAGCAAATGACCGTGAACGTCCAGTTCTGTGCGACGCATCCTGCGATGGATCGCGACACCATCGAGAATCGTGTGTCCCTCATCCGCCGTGATCTCGAGCGCCAAGGAGTGCCTTCCGCGTGGTTCCAGCCTGCCGCCGATCTTCTCGATGCCCCCACTCCGCACGTCGTCGCTCTCCGCCTCAACCTCGAATCCCCTCCCCCAGAACCATGAGACTGCTCCGCCTGCAAATCCTCTGCCTCATCCTCACCCAGGGTCTCGTGCCGCTCACCCTGCTGCTCGCCGGGCTTTACTGGCTGCCTGCGGGTTTCCTCTCCTTCGTCTGGTATGGCCTCCTCGTCATGGTCGTCACAGCCTTCTCCGTCGGCGTCAGCGGCTATCTATCACGGCCCGTCCGCGACCTCGCTCAGGCTTTTGACCAAATGATGCGCACGGGCGGAGAGCACCGGCCTTACAGCCGCTGGGTTCCTGCCGAGTTCGGCCGCGTGCAGCGCGCCTTCTCCGTTTATTTGAAGGATAACCAACGCCAGCTCCACCTCGCCGAGACTGACGCCAACCGCTCCAAAATGAAGCTGCTCGATGCCGAGCGTCTCATCCAGCGGTCCTTCGGCATCATCCAGGGATTCTTCCATGCATCGCGCGACGGCGTGTTTGTCCAGGACCGCTCCGGACAGATCATCGCCAGCAACGAGGAACTCGACAAGATGCTCGGCAAACCCGCCGGACAATCTGCCAGCCGCGATGGCGCGCGCCTCCTCGCCGGCATCGCCGCGCGCCTTGCCGATGCCTCCGCGTTCGAGACCCTCATCACCGACACCGCCGAAGACATCGAGCACAGCGGCGAGATCGAGGCCGCCACCTCCGACACTCCGCCGCGCTTCCTCACCGTCCACACGGCGCCAGTCCGCGCTGAGGATGGGAAGGTGATCGGCAGGCTCTGGATCACGCGCGACGGCACAGAGGTCCGCAGGCTCACCCAGCAGCTCCAGCAAGCGCAGAAGATGGAGGCCATCGGCCAGCTCGCGGGCGGCATCGCGCACGACTTCAACAATCTCCTCACCGCCATCCGCGGGAATCTCGCGCTCGCCGAGATGGCCACCCCTGACAAGCCCGGTGGCGCCAGGGAAAATCTTCGCGGCGCCACGCGCGCCACGGTCCGCGCCGCAGAGCTGGTGAAGCAGCTCCTCGGCTACTCACGCAAAAACGTGACCGCGCCAAAGCCCACCGATTTGAACAAGCTCGTCTCCGAGGTCGAGAACATCCTGCGCCACAGCATCGATCCGCGCGTCATCGTGGCTTGCGATCTCAGCGCCGACCTCTGGCCCGCTCTCGCCGATCCGGTGAACATCGAGCAGGTCATCCTCAATCTCTGCCTCAACGCCCGCGATTCCCTGCCGGAAACCGGCGGCCGCATCTCCATCAGCACCGGCAATCAAAAGTATGATGAGCGCACCATGCCCGTGCCCGACATTGAGTCCGGCGCCACGGAGTACATCGTCATCCGCATCAAGGACAACGGTTCCGGCATTCCCGAGGACAAGCGGCATCACATCTTCGATCCCTTCTTCAGCACCAAGGCGCCGGGTAAAGGCACCGGGCTCGGCCTAGTCATGGCACAGGCCATCATCCAGGAGCACGGCGGGTGGATCGAGTTCGACTCCGAGGTCGGCACAGGCACGGAGTTCCGAGTCTATCTTCCAAAAGCCGCCGCAGAGTCGGAGGCCGAAGATGAACCGGCGGCCGAGGACGATTCTGGTGACGTCCGCAGCCGGAATAAATCGGGTTCGCTGCTCATCGTCGATGACGAGGACTCCGTCCGCTCCATCGCCGTCACCATGCTCAGCTACCTCGGCTATAATGTCACGCAGGCCGCCGATGGGGAGCAGGCGCTGGAGAAAATCGCCGCCGCCACCACACCCTTCGATGCCATCCTGCTCGACATTTATATGCCGAAGCTCTCGGGTCGCGACACCTTCAAGCGTCTCCGCGCGGAGGGCTGCACCACGCCCGTCGTCGTGTGCAGCGGCTTCATGATCGACCCCGATGAGTTCGTCGCGCTCAGCGAGGTCGGGCCCGGTCCCATCGACATCATCCAGAAGCCGTACTCCATGGACGGCCTCGCCCGCACCATTGCCAAGGCCGTCGCCCACGGCCAGCCAGCCCTCGCCGCATGATGCGGCGGTCATCGCTCCCGGACGGCGGCTGCCCGAAACGTTGATGCTTCTCGAGACGGAAGACCCCACTCACCCGCGCTTCCGCGAGAGCATGATCTCATTGCCCTCGGTATCCACGCACATCGCCAGATGCGGCGGTTCGCCATCCTCCGGCTGAGGCTCACGCACGAGCTCGCCGCCAGCCGCGACGATCTCCGCCGCCCCCGCGATCACATCCGGCACCTGAAAGCTCAGGCCCGTCCATGTGCGCTTGCCCTCACCGCCGCCATGAATTCCGATGATGCCATCACAAATGGACACCTCGCTGATCACCTCATTCTGCTTCAGCACCGCACCGCCAAAGACCTCCGTGTAAAACCTCACAGCCCGCCCCATGTCCGCCGCCCAGATGATGTACTTCAGTCGTTCAACCTTCATGCCCGTTACCTGCCGCAGTCCGCGCGCCGTGGATAGCGGAAAAGCAATGACGAACGCGGAATGCAGGATGCCGCAGTGTCGGGCACCCACGCTGTCGGAATCGGCGGTGCTCGATGCGCAAGGCCCGCGCGGCGCGAGGGAGCTTGGTTGTCTTGGGCACAGCGTTGCGGGCGTGGCGCCGCCTTCAGGACGAATGCCGCACCGTGGCCTTCAAGGCTGAGTCCTTGCCGGGCTTGGATGAGCTTTCTTTGGCGGATGTCGAAGTCCAGACGCCCGGCGGTCGATCACGCATTCAGCCGACTCCGCAATGCCTCCCGGCTATTGGCCCCCGCACCCTTTCCTGCATCGGACGGTGCCTGCTGGCCGTGAAATGGAATTGCCGCTTGAGCTTGCTTCACCAGCCCGGTAATCTCCTCAACATGACAGCGACCATCCAAAACCTCCTCGCCGCCGCCATGACTCTGGATGCTGATTCCCGACGCGATCTCGCCGAGCGGCTCTGGGACGCGGCGCAGCCGCAGGAGGAGTCGGTTTTTTCCGAGTCCACATGGCGGGGGATTGGCCGCCGCGTCGAGGCCCGTGATGCGGGTCAGGTGGAGCATGTTACAGGGGACATCGCCGTCGCCCCAGTTCG
>JANOBO010000196.1:0-4649 GCA_031411695.1 Verrucomicrobiaceae bacterium | reverse complement strand
CCCTGCTCGCCCGCAGCGGCACCTTCAAGGAAGACGAGGAGGATGCGGACGCGATGGACTTCTCGAAGCTGGTGGATTCGCATCTGCCTGCTGCCGCCGACGACGACGAATAAAGCACCCTTATCAACAGCCAACTTTTTTGAGATCACACAGCAATGAATCATGGACGTAAAAGTGTAAAACTACAGAGAGAAGCCTCGCACCGTAAGGCGCTGCTATCGAACCTCGCCTGCAGCCTCATCGAGCACCGCCGCATCCGCACCACCTTGGCGAAGGCCAAGGCGCTGCGCCCAGTGGCCGAGAAGCTTCTGACCTTGGGCAAGACCGGCACGCTGCATGCGCGCCGCCTCGCCGTGGCCAAACTCCACAACAAGGAACTCGTGAAAATGCTCTTCGAAGAAATCGCGGTCGCCTCTAAGGACCGCGTCGGCGGCTACACGCGGATCACCAAGCTCGGCCAGCGCCGCAGCGACTCCGCGCCGATGGCCTTCATCGAATGGGTGGACGCCTACGTGCCGAAAAAGGCCGCGGTCGTGGAACCCGAAGCAGCGGCTGAACCCGCAGCCGAAGAAGCCGCACCGAAGAAGAAGCGCGCGACGAAGAAGGCGGTGGCCGCAAAGGCCGAAGCCGAATAACCGGCGACTCGTTGCAGCAATCCAAAATCTAAGTGCGAGGGTGGCGACACCCTCGCATTTTTTGTGCGCGCGAGCGGAACGGCTTCGGAGGGGCTTCTATGCTCTCGCGGCGACTTCAGATCTCGAAACTCACGGCGGCGAGGGGCGGATCATTGGCGATGACATCGGCGACGGTGGTGCCCACGAGCCATTCGTGCACGAGCTTTTGCAAGACGGAGAACGTGCGGCCGGGCGCGCAGCCTCCGGGGATGCCGCACTCGCACTCACCCCGCCCGTGCCCGGTCGCGCGCGTGCAGGTGATGGGGTCAAAGGGGCCGTCAATCGGGTAAATCACATCCCGCAGCGTGATCTGCGATGGCGGCACATTGATCTGATACCCGCCGCCGACGCCGCGCCGGCTGCGCAGCAGCCCGCTGTTCTTCAGCACGACGAGGATCTGCTCGAGGAACTTCAACGGGATGCGCTCGGCGGTGGAGATGTCCTGGATGGAAAACGTGGTGCCCACCGGCGAGCGGCTCATCGCCGTGACGGCGCGGAGGGCATACTCGGCTTTTTTGGAGAGCTTCATTGGCAGGCGGGTGCGCACAGTCCGCAGTCGCGCGGCGTCGGTCAACGGTGAATCAATCCGATGCGCGGGGAGAGTGACCGTTGACTCACCGGGGCCGCGTGCGAAGTCTGGGCTGAGCGAATGAGCGACGATTTGTTTGGATCAGACCCCGCGCACGACGCGGAAGGACCGCCCGCCAGCGCACCGCTCGCGGCGCGGATGAGGCCGCGCAGCCTGGAGGAGTACATCGGGCAGAAGCACATCCTTGGCGAAGGCAAGCTGCTGCGCCGCGCTGTGCAGTCCGATCGTTTTTCATCGCTGATTTTTTATGGCCCGCCCGGGGTGGGCAAGACAACGCTGGCGACCATCATCTCGCGCGAGACGAAGTCGCGCTTCGTGACACACAGCGGGGTGGAGAGCAATGTGTCGGACATCCGCAAGGAGGCGGAGATCGCGGCGCAGCATCTGCGGCTGAACGGGCAGACGACGATTCTTTTCGTGGATGAGATCCACCGCTTCAACAAGGCTCAGCAGGACGTGCTGCTGCCGCATCTCGAGCGTGGCACGCTGCGCTTCATCGGCGCGACGACGCACAATCCCTTCTTCTATGTGAACAGCCCGCTCGTCAGCCGCTCGCAGATTTTCACCTTGGAACCGCTGAGCGTGGAGGATCTCGAGCACCTCGTCGTGACCGCGCTGACTGACGATGAACGCGGCCTCGGCAAGCTGCACGCGCGGGTCACGGACGAGGCGCGCAAGCACTTGGCCACCGTCGCTGATGGAGACGCGCGCAAGTGCCTGAACGCGCTGGAACTGGCGGCGCTCAGCGCGCCGATGGACGCGGAGGGCGGCGTGCTCATCGACCTGAAGGCCGCGGAGGAATCCGTGCAGCAGAAGACCATCGTGTACGATGGCGATGGCGACGCGCACTACGACACGATCAGCGCATTCATCAAATCGATGCGCGCCTCCGATCCTGACGCCGCCATCTACTGGCTGGCGAAGATGCTCCATGCCGGTGAGGACATCCGCTTCATCGCGAGGCGCATCGTCATCGCCGCCAGCGAGGATGTGGGCATGGCGGACTCGAATGCGTTGCGCGTGGCCGTGGCGGCGCACCAGGCGGCGGAGTTCATCGGCATGCCGGAGGCGCGCATTCTTCTGGCGCATGCCACGATTTATGTGGCGACAGCGCCGAAGTCGAACCGCGCGTATGTGGCCATCGATGCCGCGCTGAATGATGTGAGGAAGAACCGCACGCTGCCCGTGCCGAAGCATCTCCGCGACGGCAGCTACAAAGGCGCGAAGACATTCGGGAACGGTGAAGGCAACCTTTATCCGCACGATACGGAGGGCGGCTTTGTGCCGCAGCGATGCCTGCCCGAGGGCGAGGGCCGCGTGTATTACGATCCCACGTCGAACGGACTCGAGGCGCGCATCAAGGAACGGCTCGAACGCTGGCGCGCCCAGTTTTCACAAGACCCGTGAGGGGAACATCTTCGCTGCCGGCGATGCCAGCACCGATCAAGTCTCCGCCACGCCGCGCGCCATGACCACCTTGCCGGTGCGGACTGTCTCGATGATCTCGAATTTGCTCAGCAAGCGCACGGCCGCGTCCACTTTGTCGGTGTTTCCGGCGATCATCGCGATGATCGACTCCTCCTGGAGGTCCACGGTCTTGCCGGCGTAGTGCTCGACGATCTGCAAAATCTCCGTGCGCTGCTCCGGTCCGGCGGCGAGCTTCACGAGGATCATCTCCTTCGCCACGGCATCGCGGTCGGTGTGCTCCTGGCAATGCATCACGTCGATGAGCTTGTTCACCTGCATGATGATCTGGTGCAGGCCCTCGGGATGACCGCTGATGCCGATCGTCATGCGGCTGAAACGTGGATCACGCGTCTGCGAGACCACGAGCGACTCGATGTTGAAGCCCCGCCGCGAGAACACCGCGCAGATGCGGCCGAGGACGCCGGGCTGATTGTTCACATGCACGCTCAGCGTGTGGATGTTGATGATGTCGGCCTGCGGCGCGGGCTTCTTGTCAGTGGTGGCGGGGATGCGTTCCATGGGGATTTATGATTGATGATTGATGGATTGATGATTTCTCAAGCTCACGCGAGGACGAGCTCGTGCTGAGTGGCTTCACTGCGCAAATTGGCGAGGCGGGATTCAATGATGGCGAGGTACTCCGCGTTGGCCTCAATGCCGAGCCAGCGGCGGTTCATTTTCTCGGCGGCGATGGCGGTGGTGCCGGAGCCAAGGAAGGGATCCAGCACGACATCCCCCGCATCCGTGCTGCACGCGACGAGCTTCTCGATGAGGCGCAGCGGCTTCTGGCTTGGGTGGCCGCACTTCTCGGTGGAGATGCCTTTGAGGCTGGGGACGCGCAGGATGTTGGTGGCAAACTTCCCGTCGTCGAGATGCCTGCGGCGCGCGTCCATGTCTTTGTAGCGCTTGTCCTTCAGGTAGGTCTCGATGGTCTTCGCGTCGTACGGCTCGCGCACGGCGTCTTTGTTGAACTTTACGTCCTCGCTCTTGCGCAGCACGAGGATCATCTCGTATTGCGGTGTGAAGCTGTCGCGCCTCTCGTTGTACCCGACCGCGCGGTCCCAGATGATGAGGTCGTGAAACTGATGCGCGCGGCAGAGCTTCGACATGAGATGAATGAATCCATGCTCGCGCTTGCCGAGCTGGCCGAAGATGAAGCACAGCCCGTCGTCCTTCAGCACCCGCATGCTCTCGCGCACCCACGCCTCGCACCACGCGAGGTATTCCTCGACGCTCTTCCATTGCGTGTCCCATTGCTCTTCTTCGAGGACGTTGAAATAGGGCGGGTCGGCGATGATGGACTGCACGGACGAGGCGGGCATCTTGGCCAGCTCGATCAATGCGTCTCCGAGGATGGGGGCATTCAAGATGATCGGATCAAAGGCCAAGCATCACCTTGGCTTCCTCCAGGCTAAAGGTTTTCTTCGGACGCGTGTTCAGCATGGCCATCAACTCTTTGTTCGCGGCCATCTGGGCGGCTTCCACATCGCCGTCATCAACCGCGCAGAGAAGGTAGTTGCGTCCGTCCGGCAGGCTCACATACAGCGCGTCCTCGCCGGCCTGATTAAAGAGCCATTCACGATCAAGCTGGGGACTTTCAAGGGTTATCGTCTTCATAGGTGTCGAGGTTGATCAAATGGCCGCGAATGTAAAGCTGGTTGCCTTCTTTGCTACCCACTCTTCGAATGAGAAGGGAGCGATTCTCCAAATCCACTTCGTAAAAGATTCGGAAAGGATGACGGCGCAGTTCCCATGTAAAATAAAGGTTGGGGCGGAGTTGCTTGCGGTTTCTTGAGCGGACATGTGGTTCGTGAAGCAGATGCTTTTCAATCTCATCGGTGATCCACCTGCGCTCATGCGCTTGCAGCGCGCTTAGATCGTCGATGGCTTCGTCGGCCAGTTGAATTGCAAACATCATG
>JANOBO010000195.1:0-5881 GCA_031411695.1 Verrucomicrobiaceae bacterium | reverse complement strand
AACGTCGTTGAATGCGGAGGTGCCGATGATTGTGACTCGGTTGGCATCTTTAATCCTCGCGAAACAGCCTCGGACCAGATCTTTCGAGGAGCTTAGAAACGAGGATCGAGCGGTGGATTGTGTCAGCGCCCAAGGATCGGTCCGAAACTCGACTGTGACATGATCGCCAACTTTCTTGGCCGACGATTTTGCTTCTGCGACCGTATAGTCGAGATGCAGGAATGCAATTCGGGCTGGATCGCGAGTTGTAGACAACTCTTTATTGCGGTCCGAATCACTCCACCATGCGTGCAAGAGAAAACCACCAGCGACAAGCAACCCGAGGCATCCGCAACCTCCGCACCCATTTTTCATAGATGGACTCGACTGTGCGACTGTTTGGTCAGGTGGTGATACACTCATAGGCGGTATTTTAGGCAGGGAGCAGTGGGGGCAGTTAATAGGCGGCGAATGGCTCTGGATAAGTGCAGTAGTCGTAATTAGGGGCTTTGATTCAATTCAGCTTCGGAGATGACAATGTCGTGGTCGAAGGCCCGGTAGGTGTGCTTGTCGAGCGCGAGTGACCGACGCATGTGTCTCGTGATGACCCGCCATGTCTCGGAAGATACTGGCGCTGGCACGTCGCTGGCGTCGGCAAACGCTAAAAAAACCATGTGCGCTTTGATCCCGTGTTCGCGAAGAAAACACAAATGAGCAATTCGGTTGCAGAGCTGATAGTATGGCGATAGCCACGACACTCGGCTGCGGCTCTGCGGGGTACCAAGCTTCGACATTGTCCATTCGAAAGCGGACACAATTCGCTGCGTTGAGGCAGGCCCCGCGAGACAGTCTGTGATCGTCTCATCAAGATGGGCTTTTGCTTCGACAAGAATAACTTCTCCGCCATCGGTGCGAGCGAGTCCATCCCATCGGGGGCCAGATTCAGGCCAAAAGTCTTTGAGGGCAGGTGCAAGTGCGCTCAAACCTAGCTTGTCCAAGAATGCACTGTCGTAATACTCGGCGTGGTCATCGCCTTTCAGGGGTGAGAGCCATTCGATTTGATGAGGCGACGCAGTTAGCTGTTCCAGCCGACGTTGAAACACCGGTGAGCCTTCATTAGCGACTATCCGCATCAGTCGCTCACTACGGCGAGATTCAAGTTTGTGAGGAATTCGGGGCATGATGCAATGTCGATTTTTCACTATGAAAGGCATACACTCCATCTCTATGAGCGTTGCCCGGCGACCCCGGGAGATTTGCGGGGCGGCCCCGTGAGCCGTGCGGGGCGACGATATGAACCTTGCGGGGTGACCGCGCAAGTCTCGCGGAGCGGCCCCGCATGGCGTGAAGGGGGGCGGTATGAGGTTTGCGGGTTGACCCCATAAACCGTGCGGGGTGGCCGTATGAGTTTGCCGGGGTGGCCCCGCAACTCGTACAGGGTGACCCTGCGAACGAGCCAGAACGCCCACGCGACGTGCGTTGAATGGCATGGAAAAGGCTCATTGTCAGGACTTTGTTTCGTGAAGTGTCATGCAGTCGGTGATCCCCCACCCCCGCCTTCTCCCAAATGGAGAGGGCGGCGGACGGCCCGGCCTCACGTCAACGGGAACGGATACTCCGAGGTGCGCAGGGCTCCATTGATGAGGGCGGACATCTCCAGATTCACGGTGCCGGTGAGGCCGGTGGGCGGGGTGCAGACGACGACCTTGCCTTTCACATAAGGGTAACCGGCGGAATCGACCCAGGTGCCGTCGGCTTTGCGGAAGCGCACCTTGCAGGCTTGGGCGGTATCGAACGCGAAGCGGTTGTTGCTGACCTTGATGTAGAGGCCCTTGGCGGGCTGATAGTGGTTCAGCTCCTTGGTCTCGCTGTCATAGACCTCGACGAAAACGGGGGCGGAGCGGCTTTGCTCGCCCACCTTCTCGGCGGCGAATATGGCCCGGCTGCGGGCCTCGCCGGTCTCGCCCCAGTGGCAATTGATGTCGATGTTCATCGAGTCGAAGTCCCAATCCTCGGGTGCGCCTGTGGGGTTGCTGCCGCCGGTGGTGAGACGGAAGCCGATGAGGTCGTGGCAGGGGGCGACCTTCCAGCCCTGCGCACACCAGTCGATGACGACCTCGCTGAAGGTGCAGAGGATGAGGTCGATGCCGGGGTTCGGAGTGCCCGCTAGCCGGGCGGTGATCTCGGCGATGAGATCGTCCTTGGTCTTCGTGCCGCGATAGACGGCCTGGGTCATGGTGCCCTCGCCATTGGCGGTCGGGCGGGTGATGTATTGATAAGTGTCGCTCATGGCAGGTAGGTTGGTGGGTGGTGGAATGTTGCTTGTTCTGTTCTTGGGGGACTTGCTCTTGGGCTTCGGTGGCGTGTAACCGGGCGGAAACCAGACGACATAGCCAGGATCGCCAGCCTCGCGACGCTGGCCTTTCCCTTCGTGGTCAAAAAAACAGTTGGGGTTGTCAAAGCAGTCGAGCGGATCCCCGGTGTCGAAATACAGTTTCTTCATGCAAGGGCGCGGCTGAGGAGAGAGATGCACGGGCGCAGCCCGGCGCGAAACAAGATGAGCGCGCGAAGACCGGAAAAGGCGGAAAGAACTCGCGCAGCGTGCGGCGGGAACATCGAGACAGGCTGGGAGATGCCATCCATTTACCCCGAGCAAATCAAAAACGGACTCGGGAGGCAAGAATTATTTTCGGCGATTTGGGGCGCCGGGAAAGCGGGACAGATTCATCGAGAGTAGCATGAGGCAGTCGAAGGTGCTGCCGCCTTTTCCGTCGCGCCGGGCCGGGCCATGGGCAAAAGTGACCGGCCATGCCGCCTTCCACATCGCCCGCGATCCCCGCCCGCCCAGGGCTGGCGGTGCGCTTCGGCATCGCGTTCCTGGTGTTTGTCGTGGCGGGATCGTTGTTGTTGCTCGCGTGGTTCGGGCAGCAGGAGCGGGAGCAATCGGCGCGGCTATTCACGGCGCTGGCGCGCGCGGATGCGGACTTCATCCGTGAGCTGAAGCTGCCGCGCAGTGAAAAGCTGGCGGCTGATCTGGGGCGGCTGTTGAAGATGGAGGTCTTCTTCCGGGATCGCACGGGGACGCTGATGCCGGCGACGCCCCTGACGCTGCCCGCTGCCGGGCCGGCGGATCGGGTGACGAAATTGTCCGGAGAACACGAGGCGCTGGCGGTGCGGCTGGATGACGCCCACGATGTCGTTTTCGTGCGCTCCATCGTGACCGGCCCGTCGATCAAGCAACCGGGCACGCTGGGTGCGCTGGGGGTGTTCTGGCTGCTGTCGCTGGCGCTCGCGTGGGCGGTGTCTCAGGGTGTGGTGCGCCCGCTGTCAAATCTCACGCGGCGGCTGCCGCAGATGTTTGGGGATGCGACGCCTGATGTGCCGGAGGCGCGGCGCGGCGATGAGATCGGGCAGCTCGCCACGGCATTGCTGGACGCGCGGACGCGGCTGGCGGAAGAACGGACGCGCCGTGAGCAATCCGAGAAGCTGGCGCTGCTGGGCCGTGTGGCGACGGGGCTGGCGCACGAGATCAAGAATCCGGTGGCTTCGATCCAGCTTCATGCGCAGCTGGTGGATCACGCGTCTCTCGATGCGGATGCGCGGAAGTCGCTCGGCCTCATCCAGAGTGAGTCGCGCGTGATCGACGGCCTGGTGAACCAGTGGCTCTACGTCGCACGACCCGCGCCGCCGAGCACCTCGCTGATGGATGCGCGTGAGATTCTCATGCAAACCATCGACGCCATCCGCGCACAGGCCGAGCACGCGGAGGTGGACATCAAGCTGGTCACGCAAACCGGGCTGCCTCTGCGCGGCGACCGGCAGCGGCTGGCGCAGGCGTTTCGCAACGTGATGATCAATGCGATCCAGGCGATGCCGGCTGGCGGCACGCTGACAGTCGCCGGGGATGTGGCGGAGGGCAGATGCCGCATCACCTTCACCGACACAGGCGCGGGCTTCTCACAGCGCGCGCTGGAGAGCGGGCCGGAGCTTTTCTTCTCCGAGCGCGAGGGCGGGCTGGGCATCGGGCTGAATGTGGTGAAGGAAGTGATCGCGCATCACGGCGGCACCTTGCACTGCGGGAACGCGCGGCCGCACGGCGCGCAAGTGACCCTCACGCTGCCATCAGCAGCGCCTGAGCCGGAGCGTTGACGGCTACTTCCCAAACTCCTCGCGCGTGAGGAAGCCGTCCTTGTCCTTGTCGAACTTCGGGAAGCGCTTCTCCGCGTCCGCAGGATCGGGCTGGCCGGTCATGAACTCAGCGTGGCTGAGCTTGTCGTCCTTGTTCGCGTCGCGCTTGGTGAAAAGCGCGGCGCGGTCGGTGGTCTTCTTCTTCGTCGTGTCGGCGGCCTTTGCGGCAGATGGGGCCTTCAGCTGCGGCCTCGCCTCTGGATGCGTGGCGAGGATGGCGCGGAGCTGCGCGACGATCTCCGGCTGCTCCGCCGCGAGGTTCTTTGTCTCCGCCGGATCGGCCTGATAATCGTAGAGCTCCAACGCGGCGCTGTCAGCGGGAGCGCCGATCGTTTTCCACTCGACCATGCGATGGCGGGCCGTGCGGATGGCGCGGCCGAGCTTGTCACCGCGCGGGTAAACGTGGATCACCGAGTCGCGGGGCGCAGCGTCAGGATTCTTCAGGACGGAGGCAAAGCTTTTGCCATCGATCTTCTCAGGCGCGGGAAGGCTGGCCAGCTCGCTGAGCGTCGGATAAAGGTCCACTGTCTCGACGAGTGCCTTGGCGCGCGCGGCCTTCACGCCGGGCGCGGCGACGATGAGGGGGATGCGCGTGGCCTGCTCGTAGTTCGTGTGTTTGCACCACATGCCGTGGTCGCCGAGATGCCAGCCGTGGTCGCCCCAGAGGACGATGATCGTGTTCTGCGCGAGGCCGCTGGCATCCAACGCATCGAGCACACGGCCGAGCTGCGCGTCCATGTAACTCGTGGCCGCGTGGTAGCCGTGAAGGAGATGGCGCTGCTGATCGGTCGTGAGCGTGCCGGTGTCCGGCATGTCCTTGTACTGGCGCAGCTCGCCCCAGGTCGTGGGCGCAAACTCAGGCGCGCCTTTGGGCGGTGTTTGCAGCTCGGCCGGCTTGAAGTCGGCAGGATGGTAGAGGTCCCAATATTTCTTTGGCGCGACGAACGGGAGATGCGGCTTCAAAAATCCGACGGCGAGGAAGAGCGGCTCGCTTTGTTTTGCCTTCGCAGCCTCGATGCGCTTGATGGCCTCGTCGGCGATCATGCCGTCTCCATATCGGTTGTCCGGCACATCGGCGGACTCCGTCGGCGCACCGCGCGGGAGCTTCGACGAATCTTTTTTGTTCTCGAACAGCGCCTCCTCCCGCGTGGACTCCGGCGGATTGTTTTCCTTCAGCGCGTAGCTGATCGTCTTCGGGCTGTAATGAGGCACGGTCCATGAGGCGGCGTCGTTTGTGTTGCCGTGGCCGACGTGCAGGATCTTGCCGAGGCCTTCCGCGCGATATCCGCTCCGCATGAAATGCTGCGTGAGCGTGACCGCATCCGGCGCGGACTGTCGGAAGTTTGTGCTGAGATCGTAGATCCCGAGCGACTGCGGACGCAGACCCGTCATCAAGGCATTTCGCGAGGGCGAGCACACGGCTTGGTTGCAGTAGGCCGACTCAAACACGACCCCGCGCGCGGCAAGGCGGTCGATGTTCGGCGACTTCACCAACGTATCACCATAACAACCGAGCAGCGGCTTGAGATCATCGACGCAGATCAGCAGGACGTTTGGCTTGGTGGCAGCGTGGGAAGCAGCAGCGGCGAGAATCGAGATGGCGAGACAGAGGCGTTTCATGGGCGCGTGAAACGACGAAGCATCGGGTCATTCTTGCATCACCGTTCGCGTCGATGAACCCGGGATGGATCAAAGCCGGAAGAGCTTCTTCGAG
>JANOBO010000194.1:0-40326 GCA_031411695.1 Verrucomicrobiaceae bacterium | reverse complement strand
CACCGATTTCGATGACAGCTCGTGGAAACAAGCCAAGGAATACACCGTCGAAGAAGTCGATCCCAAGCAGCCCTACTTCGACAACGACTTTCAAGGCGCCAAGTTCATCTGGAGCGACGACATCGCCCTCGACAACACCATTATCTTCCGCACGAAGGTCGAGAAACCTGAGTGGAAGCAGCGCTGGAACACCAAACCTGATTTGGATGTGGAAGGAGCGCCCTTGAAATGAAAGCGATCATTCTGCCCCTATTGTGTGTCATGGCTTCGTTCGCGAGTGCGAAGACGCCCAACATCCTCTTCATCCTCGCCGACGATCAATCGTGGAGCGGTACATCCGTTCGCATGAAGGCGGATGAGCCGCTGAGTGGAAGCAATGTCTTTAAGACGCCGAACCTGGAGAAGCTCGCGGCGCAGGGAATGACTTTTTCGCAGGCTTACGCGGCGCATTGCAAGTGCGAGTGCTCGCGGGCGGCAATTCAGATGGGCCGCACGACGACGACCCTGAATGCGCCGGACAAATCATCGCGGAACTGGAGCGCGCCGGTCACCGACTCACTCGTGAACACGCTCAAAAAAGCCGATGGCAGCTACCGCGCGGCGCACTTTGGCAAGTGGCAGTGGTTTCACACGCCGGAGTCGATGGGCTACGACGCGAGTGATGGCATCACGATGAACGAAGACGGGGACACGACCGACCCTGACGACCCCAAGCAATCCTTCGGCATCACGCGGCGGGCGAAGGCGTTCATGGATGCTCAGGTGAAGAGCGGGCATCCGTTTTATCTGCAACTGAGCTACTACGCCGTGCATCAGACACCGCAGGCGCTGACTTCGACGATCAAGAAGTATGAAGGCATGAATCTCGGCAAGGGCGGCAAAGGCGACCGCGGGGTGATGGCCGCGATGACGGAGGATTTCGACACCTGCATCGGCGAGGTCTTGAAGAAGCTCGATGAACTTGGCATCGCGGACAACACACTCGTCATCTACTCCTCAGACAACGGTGGTCGCACAGAGATTCTAAACGGTGGCAAAGGTGATCTCGGTGAAGGCGGCATCCGCGAGCCGCTCATCGTGCGCGGGCCGGGAATCAAGGGCGGAACACGCTGCGACGCTCCGGTGATCAGCTACGACGTCATGGCCACCGTGCTCGACTTCGCCGCGCCAAGTTTTGTTTTGCCCGAGGGGGTCGAGGGCGGCAGTTGGAAACCATTGCTCACCAGCGGCGGAACAGCGGCGGTGAAGCGGCCCATCGATCGGTTTGTGTGGCATCAAGCCGTCGAGGTAACCCATCCGCAGTCCGCGATCCGCAAAGGCGACCACAAGTTGCTCTACTTCTGGGACACCAAGGAAGGGTTGCTCTTCGATCTGAAAAACGATCTCGGCGAAACCCGCGACGTTGCGAAACAACGGCCGGAAATCGCCGCCGCACTCCAGACGGAGCTCAAAGCCCACGTCCGCGCAGGCATAGGGGAGCCAGCCTTTGCGGCGCTCGAACGTGGCGAGTTCTCCAAAGGCCGGCCGAAGGGCAAAGGCAGAGAAAAGGGCAAGGCGAAGTAGAGCGAGTCAGTCCAAGGATTGCACAAGCGCGTCTGCGGCGGTCTCCCGCGGCTTCCACCGCTTCGTCGGCTCGCGATGCTCCGGCGCAATGCCATCCTTTTGCGCGGATGGCAAATGGCAGCCCTCCCCCGATCATGGAACTTTCGTTCGAAAAACTGTCGGCACGGCCCGCCAGTCGCGACGTGAGAGGTGATAATCACGATGACACCGTCGAGGCAAGATGGCGTAACGGCATTGTCACTGACTCTCCGCAAACTTCAGGCCAATCCCGCTGCATTTGATTGATCCCCCATATCGGGCTCCGCCACCTCGCTCTTCGTGTCACCACCACTCCCGCAGCCGCTCCGGAAACGGGCAGTCCGCGCACGCGGAGTCGTCCTCGAGGCAGAAGTCTTCATACACTTGCAGCAGGCCTTGCTGGTGGTGGAGTTTCTTTTGGAACTCCTTCGCGCGGGGTGAGTCGCCAAACAAACGTAGCACGGCACGGCGGATCTTTTGATTGTCGAGCATGGCAGGGAGTTCCAGATACTCGGCCCAGAGCCGCGTGCGCTCGGGGACGAGAAGCGGGTAGGCGATGTTTGCCAGCATCTCCTGAACGCGGGTCTCGCCGATGAGCGCGAACGGCTTTGGCGATGGCGCGGCGGTGAGCGTGTAGTGCGTGGTCCAGTAATCATGCCGCAGGGCGAGCAAGCTCTCGCGCCAGGCGAGCTGGCTCCAGCGCGTGGCATCAGTGAGCGGCGTGGAGATTTTCGGCCACTCACCGAGCACTGCGGCGAGCGCGCCGAGCCGGCGCTGTGGATGATTGCCGGGGCGTGAGCCGGTGATCTTCCAGCGCAGCAAGCTCTGCGGCGTGAACCAGCGCAGGCAGTCGTCACGCAGCTTCCACCACTCCGCCCAGAGCCCATGCATGTAGCCGCGCGTTCGGGGCTCGGTGTCATGGCTGCGGACGGATTCGAGAAAGCCAGACACGCCGAAGAGCAAGGCCTCCCGGTCGGGGGGATCGAGCCTGAGCAGTCGTTTCAAGGGAAGCCGCTGCGCGAGGATGACGAACGGCCGCTGGTTGTTCCGATAGCCAAGCGCCTGCGCCACCGCCTGAAAGATAGCCTGCTCGCGGCCATGCACGGCGACGAGCTGGTGCAGCCGCCGCGACTTCCGCTGAAGCCGGAACTGCGCGGCTGACTCGAGCATCGACGCGACGTGCCGCTCATCCATCTCGCGGAGCGGCGTGGCGCAGCGGCCGAGACGCGCGGCGGCCTGCTGATGGGATGGCTGTGCATGGTCCGCCAGCATCGCGGGCGAGAGATGCACCTGTGCGATCTCGCGGTGCTCCGCGTTCCGCGTGAAGACGCGCGCTTCACCCGGCGCCTGAAGGAAGACGTGCAGGACGACGCGATTAAACTCCACATTGCCGCCGTGCCCGTGCCGCTCCCAATCGCGAGCGTCAGGGTCCAGCTCGATGTCGCCGCGCAGCGTCGTGCCATCCAGCACCACCGCGCAGCCGGCAAAGTCAGGGCCGGGGCCTGAGTTCCATACGCCGAAATCCTGCACGCGCACGCTGCGGCCATCCGTCGTCTGAAACTCACTGCCAAACTCCCCGGCAAACCACAGGCTCTGCACATCGATCTCGGTGAGCGTGTCGTCCCACTGGTCCGGCGGCTTCTCGGCGATGCCGCCGAAGACAGCATCGCGAAAGCGCTCGTAGCGGTCGGCGAGTGGGAGCGGCGGTTGCATGGAAGGTGGCGCAACCATCTTGGTTGCGGTCAGCATTGTGAGCGAAACCAAGATGGTTGCACCACCTTAAATCAACTCCGCCAGACTCACATCCGCCAGCGACGCCACTTTTTTCCACGCGCCGGTGAAGTCGAGGTGCTGCGTCATCGGGCCTGGCGCGACGATGCACCTGATGCCGGCTGCCTGTGCCGCGCGCAAACCATTGAGCGAGTCTTCAAAGATCACCGCCTCCTCGGGCGCGACGCCCAGCTTTTCCGCGGCGTGCAAAAACAAATCCGGCGCGGGCTTGATGTGCTCCACATTGTCGCGCGTGCTGAGATTGGCGAAGTGGTGGCGCAGGCCCAGCTTCTCGAGCCAGCCGTTCACCCATCGGTGCGAGCTGCTGGATGCGACCGAGCAGGGCAGGCCGAGCGCGCGTGCCTCCACGAGTCGGTCGCACACACCTGGCAGCGCGCCGGCTGCGGTCAGCAGCTCGCGCACGCGACCTTCACGGCGCGCATCTTCGGCGATCCAGTCAAAGGGCAGCCCGGTCAGTTTTTCCAGATCCGCCATCGGATCGTAGTGCGCGCTGAAGTCGCTGCCGATGCATTGCGAGAAAGTCTCCACGGTCAGGTGATGGCCGTGATCTTTGTAGAGCTCCTGCCACGATTGGAAGATCGCGCTCTCCGTGTCGAGGATGAGCCCGTCAAAGTCGAAGATAACGGCGCGAATGGGGGCGGAGGATTTCAAAGTTTTCAGTTTTCCAGTTTCAGGATTCAACTCGTGAAGGGCTTCGGCATTCGGGTGCATGCACGCCGTTGCATTTCACAGCGTGCGTTTTTCATCCTGCCCGGCATCTGAACTCTGAAAACTGAAATCTCACTGCTTGATAGCCATTGCGTCGCGTCCACGTTCCCTGCCACCACCATGAAAAGCATCCTTCTCGCCCTTCTCGCCCTCGCCATTCCCGCCATCGCGGCTGACAAGAAACTCATCGTCATGATCGCCGGCAAGCCCAGCCACGGTCCTGGGCAGCACGAGCATAATGCGGGCATTCAGCTTTTGAAAAAGTGTCTGGAGCAGGGAGCGGCTGACAAGGTGGAGATCAAGCACCACCTCAACGGGGAGTGGCCCGCGCAGGACGAGCTGTCGAAGGCCGACACGGTGGTGATCTACTCCGACGGCGGCGGCGGACATCCTGCGCTGCAGGGCGACCGCCTTCAACAGCTCGACAAAGAGATGAAACGCGGCTGCGGCTTTCTCACCCTGCATTACGCAGTGGAGCCGACGATCGAGAAGGGAAACAAGGAGTTCATCGACTGGATGGGCGGTGCGTTTGAGATCAACTGGAGCGTGAACCCGCATTGGGACGCGAGCTTCAAGGAGTTCCCCGCGCATCCGATCAGCAGCGGGGTGAAGCCCTTTGCCACAAATGACGAGTGGTACTTTTACATGCGTTTCCGCGCTGGCATGAAAGGTGTGACGCCGATCCTCAGCGACGTGGCACCTGACTCGACATTGAGCCGCCCGGACGGTCACCACAGCGGAAATCCAGCCGTGCGCGAGTCAGTGAAGAACAAGGAGAAGCAACATGTGGCCTGGGCGGCGGAGCGCGAGGGCGGCGGCCGCGGCTTTGGCTTCACCGGCGGCCATTTTCACAAGAGCTGGGAGAACAACGACCAACGGAAGCTGGTCCTGAACGCCATTCTGTGGACCGCGAAAGCCGAAGTGCCCGCAAGTGGCGTCGAGAGCACAGTGACGGAGGCCGACATGATGGCGAACCTCGATCCAAAGCCCGGCCAAGGGTTGCCTGACAAGCCGAAGCGGCCCGCGAAGTAACGGGGCTGGCATATGCCAATGGCCCGCGCGGACGCGGTGCGGCTGAACGATTTTTTTTCGCGTACTCACCGGTGCTGCGCCGGAATCGTGTTTCTAACACGACGACTAGCAGGCAGCCCGCGCAGGGCCGTGCCGTCGTGATGTGACGCCGCCCATGCTGGGAATTTCCTCCGCCTCCACAGGGCGCGTGAGCACGCGCCTTCGCGCGAAGAAATAAATGGGGAATATGTCGCCGGCACTCCTCTCCCATGCAGCGGTGCCGCCATCACGGCGGCGACAACAAAAGCAAACCACGAAAAACATCAGACATGAACACCAAGCACATCATCGCAGCCGCAGCCTTCACGGGCCTTCTCACCGGAGCCCATGCCGCTAACTCCGGCAGCGCGCAAAAAGCCCTGAATCCCGGCACCGCCATCCAGAAAATGGCAGACAAAGGACAGCACGCCTGCAAGGGGCACAACGACTGCAAGGGGCTGGGCGGTTGCAAGACCGGGGACAATGGATGCAAAGGCAAAAACTCGTGCAAAGGCAAAGGCGGCTGCAACACGATGCCGAAGAAGCCGAAGGCGTGAGTCACGCCGCGGAGCGTGGGTGGCGGATGTCCTGTCCGCCACCCGCGCTTCATCAAAATGTGCAGTGCTCAGTGCCTAATGCCGCGTCGCTGATCGAACGAGCCAACCCAAAACTGAGCACTAAGCACTGAGCACATCCCCCTCCTCATGCCTCCCACCTCTGCTCACTCGCTCGGCATCGGCATCGGCCTTCGCGTGCCTCATTACCGGCACATCCTGGATGAAAAGCCCGTGTGCGACTGGTTCGAGATCATCTCGGAAAATTTCATGGTCGATGGCGGACGTCCGCTTGAGGTGCTCGATTCCATCCTGGAGCAGTACCGCGTCGTCCAGCACGGCGTGGCGATGTATCTCGGCAATGCGGATCCGCTGGACCGCGATCATTTGAAAAAGCTGAAGCGTCTGGTGAAACGCACCAAAACGCCGTGGCTCTCCGATCATCTGTGCTGGGGCAGCGTCGGCGGACGCTGCTCGCACGATCTGCTGCCGATGCCCTACACCATGAGTGTGGCAAAGCACACGGCGGCCAAGATCCGGCAGGCGAGCGACTTTCTCGAAGTGCCCATTTGCGTCGAGAACGTCAGCAGCTACGCGGAGTTCCGCCAGAACGAGATGACTGAGTGGGAGTTCCTCACAGAAGTCGTCGAGCGCGCGGACTGCGGCATCCTCCTCGACGTGAACAACATCTACGTCTCCTCCGAGAACCACGGCTTTGATCCGCACGAATACCTCCGCGCCGTGCCACATCAGCGCGTCGGGCAGATTCACATCGCCGGCCACACGCGGCTCGATCACGTCGTCCTCGACACCCACGATCATCCCGTGCCCGATCCGGTGTGGGCGCTATATGCGGAGGCGATCCGCCTGTGCGGAGATACCGCCACGCTCCTCGAATGGGACGACCGCATTCCCTCCTTCGATGAAGTCCACGCCGAGGCGCTCAAAGCCAATCGTTACCTCCATGAACACGCGCACGCCTAGCCCCGGGCGCATCAGCAGCACCGCAGATCTTCGCGCGCTCCAGAGCACGATGGCAGCCGCGCTCATGCAGCCGCTCACTGAGCGCGACGGCCTGCGGAGCGACGTCGGCGCCGAGGAGTTCATCGCGCCAAACTCACGCCTCACCTCATCCCAGCGCCTCGAAATTTACGCCCGTCAATATTGGTTCCGCCTCCTCGACTGTCTCTATGACGACTATCCTGCACTGCGCGCCGTGCTCGGGCAGCGGCGCTTTCACCAGCTCTGCCGCGACTACCTCACCGCGCATCCCAGCACGTCGTGGACGCTGCGTAATCTGGGCTCACAGTTGTCTTCCTTCATCCAGGATCCGCGCGCGCGCGACGTGGCGCGCGTCGAGTGGGCGCAGACGCTCGCCTTCGACGAAGCGCTGAGAAAACCGCTGCGCATCGACGACCTGCTCGGTGCGGATCCATCCGCGCTCCGCCTCGGCCTCCAGCCATGCGTGGTGCCGCTCGTTCTCGATCACGCGGTCGATCGCTTCATCACCGCGATGAAAAAAAGCGATGCCGAGGTGCGCGGTGCCGCCAGCCAGGCCCACGCCGGAGCGAGCACGCGGCGCAGTGTCGCGCGCGCGCCGCGGCTCAAACGCGAACGCGTCCATCTCGTCGTCCACCGTCACGACAACCGCCTCTACTTCAAGCGGCTCGCACCCGAGGCCTTCGCCATCCTCACCGCGCTGGGGGACGGCCTCACTCTGGCCGATGCCATCGGGCTCGCCCTTGCCACCGCCGATCCCTCCGCCGACTGGCCCGCGCAGATCCGCGCATGGTTCACGGACTGGTCCGCTCTCGGCTGGTTCTGCAAACCAACACTTGGACCCCGATGAAACACTCGACGCTCGCCAACACCGTTCTCGACCGCGTCGCCGCCCGCTTGCAGGATCCGCTGCTGCTCTGCATCCGGCTGTATTGGGGCTGGCAGTTTTTCCTCACCGGCAAAGGCAAGCTCGGGAATTTTGAAGGCACGACCACGTTCTTCATCGAGCTGGGGCTGCCGCTGCCGAAACTGAATGCCATCATGGCCGGCTCGACCGAGTGCTTCGGCGGACTGCTGCTGCTCGCTGGTTTTTTTTCGCGCATCATCACCTTGCCGCTCACGGTCACCATGATCGTGGCCTATCTCACCGCACATCTGGAGGTGGTGAAAGGCGTGTGGAATGACGCCGATGCGTTCGTGACCGCACCGCCATTTTTATTTTTGTTCGCGGCGTCGCTCGTCTTCGTCTTCGGCCCTGGAAAATTCTCGATCGACCAACTGCTGAAGAAAAAAGCGATGGCATGATCACATGGAAGTAGCCTTGCAAATGCCGGTTGACCTCTTCACTGCCCGCCCGTTCTCTCCGCGCGTGACCGAGCCCGTGCCGAGTTTTGAGCAGATTGTGGACGCCCATTACCAGGGTCTTCACCGCTTTGCCCTGAGCATGTCCCGGCGCGAGGCCACGGCACAGGATCTCGTACAGCAGACGTTTTTGCAGTGGGCGCGGAAGGGCCACACGCTGCGGGACGCCACGAAGGTGAAGGCGTGGCTCTTCACCACCATTTACCGCGAGTGGCTCGGCATTGCACGGCACGAGAAGAAGCACGAGGAGGTGGAGTTTGACCCCGACATGCACGGCAGCACGCACCCAGATGATGACACGCCGCCGCGCGTGGACGGCACCACGCTGCACGCCGCACTCGAGCAGCTCGATGCGGATCACCGCGCGCCGCTCGTGCTTTTTTATCTCAAGGAGCTATCGTATCGCGAGATCGCGGAGACGCTGGGCGTGCCCATCGGCACCGTGATGTCCCGCCTCTCGAGGGCAAAGGACCGGCTGCGCGCCATCCTGCGCCGCCTTGAGGACTCCGCCTCAGCCCGCATCCATCCCGCCACATTCAATCCCCGCCCGGCCCCGTGAACCGCGACGAAGCCAGACTTGAACTCGATGCCACTACGCTCCGCCCCCAAGATGCGTCGGCGGAGGCGCGTGCGATGGCGCGGGGAGATCCCGCCCTCGGCGCATGGGTGGAAAATCGCACCGCGTTCGACGAGCAGTGCGCGGAGGCATTTGCCACCGCCGCAGCGCCGGTCGCGTTGCGCGACGAAATTTTGCGGGCGGCGCCGCGCCCAGGCGCGGAAAAACCACGCGCACGCTGGTTCAAGCCGGCGTTCATCGTCACTGCCGCCGCTGCTGCCTGCATCATCATCGGCTGGTTTTACTTCTCACCCGCCAGCAGTTCGATGCCCGCATGGCAGGCCGACTCGCTCGCGGCCATGTTCAAGATCGAGCACGGCATGGCGCGACTCGACGAGCGCGCGCCCGATCTTGAAGCGGTGAAAAAACTTCTCGCCGCCACGAGCTCACCCAGTCCGACGCGGCTGCCCGTCGTCCTCAGCGCGCTGGGCACCTATGGCTGCAAGCGCGTGCAGATCGCCGGCCGACCCGCCACGATCATATGCTTCAAGCTCGACCGGGGCCGCGAGGCGCACCTCGTCGTGCTCGACAACAAGGACCTCCCCGACATGCCGCCGCAGATGCAGCCGCGGTTTTCATCGAGTAAAAACTGGCACATCGCCGCTTGGAGCGACGGGGATCAAAGCTTTCTCCTGGCCACCACCGCAGGCGAGGCAGTGCTGAAGAAACTCTTCAGCTAGCCCGGCCCGAAGCCGTCGGCCTTTTGGCTTTGACTTCATCGCATGGCGAAACGGTATTGCGGGCCGCCATGCTCACCTTCGACTGCCATCTCGATCTCAGTATCAACGCGCTCGCGCCGTACAATCGCGATCTGCGCCAGCCGGTGCATGCGCTGCGGCATCGCGAGCAGGGGATGACGGACATCAAGGGCCGCGCGGCGGGGACGGTCGCGTTTCCGGAGATGCGCAAAGGTGGCGTGGGCTTGTGCGTCGCGACGCAGATCGCCGGCTGCATGAAGGGACCACCGCCGTTTGCCGGCTGGGCATCGCCGGAGCAGGCGTGGGCCGAGACGCAGGCGCAGCTCGCGTGGTATCGCGCGATGGAGGACTGCGGCGAGATGCGGCAGGTGACAAATCTGGTGCAGTTCAACGATGCCGTCGCGCTGTGGACGGATGGCAAGCCCGACGACCGCAAACCGATCTGCTACATCCTCAGCCTCGAAGGCGCGGACTCGATTCGCACCATCGCGCACTTGGAAAAACATTGGGAGCAAGGGCTGCGTGCGATCGGTCCGGCGCACTATGGCGTGTGCCGCTACGCGATGGGGCACGACATGATGGGCCGCCTGCCGCCGGGCGGAAAAGATCTGCTCAAGGAAATGGACCGCCTCGGCATGATCCTCGACGTCACGCATTTGTCGGACGATTGCTTTTGGCAGGCGCTCGAGATTTTCAGCGGCCCAGTTTGGGCCAGTCACTCGAACAGCCGGGCGCTGGTGCCGGATGTGCGCCAGTTCTCCGATGAGCAGCTAAAAGCGCTGATCGAGCGCGGAGCCGTGATCAATTCAGCCCTCGACGCGTGGATGATGACGCCCGGCTGGATTCGCGGCAAGACGATGCCGCGCGATGTGGGCCTGAAGCTCGAGGTCATCACGGATCACATCGACCACGTCTGCCAGCTCGCGGGGAACTCGCATCACGCCGGCATCGGTACCGATCTCGACGGCGGCTACGGCATCGAGCAGACGCCGATGGACCTCGACACCATCACCGACCTCGCGCGCATCCCCGACATGCTCGGGAAGCGCGGCTACAAGGCGCATCAGGTCGAAAACATCATGAGCGGCAATTTGATCCGCTTTGTGCGCGAGGCGTGGAAGAAGCTGTGAGGCGGGCGGGCGCGCCGTGCGTCACACCACATCGCTCACCGGACCGAGGCTGTCGGCAAACTGCTCCGCGTTCACATCCATCTTGTGCAGCATGGTGAGCAGCAGGTTGGTCAGGCGCGCGTTTGAATCGACAGGGCGGCTGCAGACCGCGTAGTGTCCGACGGCATTGGCGAGATCGTACTGCTTCACGTGCGGGAGGTTGTAGTCGATGTGCCGGCCGTGCTTGAGGCCGAGAGATTTTCCTCCGGCGAGGATGGTGGGCAGGTTGGCATTGCCGTGGCTGTGACCGTACGCCATGCCGCTGCCGAAGAGAACCATCGTGCGGTCGAGCAGCGACTCGTCACCGTCCCGCACGCTCTGGAGTTGATCGAGGAAATACGCAAACTGCTCGGTGATGAAGGCGTCGCTCCGGCTCAGGCGCGCCATCTGCTCGGGGTCGCCATTGTGGTGAGAAAGCTCGTGGCGCGTCTGCGGAATCCCGATCTCGGGAATGGCCAGGCCATTGCCCTCGCTCCCGCTCATGTAGGTGACGACGCGCGTCATGTCGGTGCGCAGGGTGAGCACGATGAGGTCATACATCGTGCGGTAGTAGTCGCCGGCCTGATCGCGCGAGACATTCCGTGTGAGGTGCGCGGTGGTGTCCTTGTCGATCTTCGGCTTCGGCACGTTAAGCCATGAGTCGAGCCGCTCGGTGCGGACCTCGACCTCGCGCACGGACTGCAGGTACTCGTCGAGTTTCATGCGGTCATCGCCGCCGATGTTGCGGCGCAGTTTTCGTGCGTCATCGAGGACGATGTCGAGCACGCTGTGGCGACGGGCCAGCCTGCGCTTCTGGGCGTCGATGCCGCCGGCCTCCACGCCGAAGAGACGGTTGAAGACCGTCTTTGGATTGTCCTCGGAAGGCAACGGGATGCCATCGCGCGACCAGCCGAGCGTGGTGGGGCCGCGCGAGATGGAGAGTTCCAGCGAGCCGAAGCGCGTCTGCGGCGCGGTGACTTCGGCCATGAGCTGGTCGGCCGAGACGGTGTTGCGAAACGCGCCGCCTTCCTGGCTCACCTTTGCCGCAGTGAGCCAGACCTTCTGGCACTCATGCGCCTGGCCGATCGCGTTTGGGTGGTGCAGCCCGCTGATCGGCGTGAGGTTTGCGCGATGCTTCTCGAGGGACTTCAAGGGCTCGCTGAACTCGTAGTCACGCCCAGCCTTCGTGATCTGCCAGGTGAGGACGTTCACCCCATTGGGAATGTAAACAAACACGCTGCGCTTTGGCTTTGCCGCTGCTGCTGCGGCCACCGCGCGGAGCGGCCTCATGCAGTCGAGCAGCGGCAGCGCCACCGTGGCTCCCAGCCCACGCAGCAAATAGCGGCGGCTGAGGAGCCAGTCTTGAGTGAGGATGTTCGGCATCGAGCAAATCATACGTTTTGACCCGTGCGATCTAGCTCGACCGTGATCACGTGAACTCAGCGCGAGCGACACGGGGCGAGCGACACGGGGCGAGCGAGCCGATTTCCACATCCACGCCCGACGAGGCAAGCACATGATCCGGCGGGCGGGTGGGTGGCGTCCAGCCGTTCCACAGCAAGGGCGCGGCGCTCCATGCGTGCAGTTCAGGTTCTGCGATTGGATACGGCCGATGATGGACCTGACCAGTGCGCAGACCGCCGGGCGCGCTCGAGAACAAGAGATAGCGCTCGACCAGGAAGAATTCCAAACTGCCGGGCTCGGCCTCATGGGTTGGCGCGCCGAGGGCGTATGTGAAGTCGGCTGCGGCGGATGAAGGCTGCGTCCTGCGACGGCAATGATAGCCGATGGTGCCCTCGGCGCGGCGCGCGCGCATCACCGCATGTTCATACGGCAGGTGGAAAAAGCGGCGCGCCGTCCACACCGCGAGAGGCTGGTCGCAATCCAGCGAGAAGAACCACACGCCGGGCGTGCCTTGATCATCGTAGACGTAGGTGCGCACGTTCACCTCCATGAACCACGAGATCCACGGAATGGACGGCATAAAACGCGGACGGATGCGCTCCATGAAAAAGGGGACGACACCGAGCCATGCCTGACCCTCGAAGGTGTCGATGTGGAGTCCGGCGGGAAGACGTGACTGCAAATCGGCAGCATCCCATCTCCAATGCAGAAAGAGCAGATCGGTCCAGCGCTGAAACATGACGGGCCTCCGTCCCTCAGGGCGCAGGCGCGCGGCAATGCGCTGATCCAAGCTCGGCGGACGCACCACACTCACGAGTTCCCGCTGTTTGCGCCTGGGCTTGCTGGCCCGGAAGGCAGCGGCGGGGGCACATGTGCGCCCTGCTGCCGCGAATTTTTCCTCACGACCCAGATGATGACCATGGCAACGGCCACCGGAACAAGCACGATTCCCAGCAGCACCGCGATCACGATCAACTCCGCCGGGCCAAACGGGCCGAGGCCTGCGATCATGGCGGGCGATGAGAGGGGCATGCGTTACGCGTTCTCGCGGATGTGCGCCCAGCAGTGGACATGTGGATCGCCTCGGAAATACCACACCATCGACGGGCCCTCGATCTGCCAGTTGTCCCACACGCCGTCATTGCCGACGTCGTCCGCCTTTGAGAAGGCCATGTGCAGGTGATCAAATCCGCTTTTCTCGATCAGCTTCATGGCCTCATCGGCGTCGGCTTTGCGGAATGGCTTCAGGAGGTCCGCCAGGACTTTGCGCATAAGATCTTTTTGGTCGGCGCTCAGGTCGGTGAGCGGGATGCCTTCGAGCCCGGTCTTCTTGCCCGTGAGCTTCACGGTGTCGTTTCCATCCTCGTCGCGTGTGGCGCTGATGAGGGCCTTCTCGCGCTGCTTGCCATCGAGCGCCTTGAAGACCTCGTTCGCGCGCTGCGCCTGATACCAATAGGCGTTGCCTTCGTGAAGCGCGCTCTCATTGAAACTCTTGGCCGCGTGACCGTAGAAAATCGGGCCGCCGAAGGCAGCGCCTTCCTCGCTGTCCCCATCGCAGCGCCGCGTGCAGTGCCGGCCGGTCAGCACAAACTCAAACTTGCCGCTGCCGGGCTCACCGAACAGGCCTATCGACGCGCTGGGAAAGCCACCGTCGCTCTTGTTGTCCTGATCGAACTGGCGCCACACTTCCGCCTTGTATTCATCGCTATGAAGGCCGTCGAAGATCTGGCGCACGAGGTCCTGCTGGTCCTTGTTCAACACTTCGCGGATGGGCTGCTTCGTGATGTGCCAGTTGTTGTCCACCTTCTGCCGGAGCGGATTCGACCAGGGGAAAACGATCTTTTTCTTCTGATCATCATTCAGCGACGCATGAAGCTGCGTGACGAGTGTCTCCGAGGTTCGTTTCGCCGGAGGCGTCGTTTCTCCAAGCGCGGAATGGAAAATGCCGGCGGCGGCCAACTGCGCGCCACGTCCGAGGAAGTCGCGGCGGTTTACGAGAGAGGGGTGGGCGTGAGAGTTCATGGAGTGGTTTTTATCAAATTGAGAGGCGGATGGGAAGAGTTCTTTCGAGACGCGCCTCACATCACAGGAGCTTCTCGAGGGCCGCCGATTCAGTGACGGGAGCCCGGCAGGTGAAATTCTCGCAGACGTACGCCGCAGGCTTCCCGTGCAGCGGCGCCATGTTGCGGAGGGCCTCGTTTTTGCTGCCGAGGAACTCCTGTGCCTCGCCGCCGTCGGCATGTAGAACGATGGCGTGCGGGAGCAGCCGACGATAAACGGTCGCCGCCAGCGCCGCGAAAGCAGGGCTGGTCTTGTCGCCGGCGAGGACGATCTGCTGCTTGCCGTGATGAAAGAAATCGAGGGCAGTCACCATCGCCGGCACGGACATGGTGCTCTTCTCCAAAGTGGAGCCGAACAGCCGGAAAATCTTTCGGGCCCGCTCACGCCACTCGTCCCTGCCGAGCGCGGCGCTGAGGCGCACAAGGTTCAGCGCGGCCATCGAGTTCGGTGATGGCTCGGCACCGTCGTAGTCCTCCTTGATGCGAAGCACCGCGTTTGGCATGTCGGTATGCACCGTGAAGTAGCCGCCATGCACCTTGTCGAGGAAGAGTGCATCCATCTCATCCTGCAATTGTCCGGCCCAACGAAGCCATTTCACATCGAAGGCTGCCTGATACAGATCGATGAGGCCGTGAATCAGAAATGCATAGTCCATCGCAAAAGCCTTCGTGCTCCCGGCGCCATCGCGCCAGCTACGCAGCAGGCCCGCGCCCGGCTTCTCGCAAAGATTATCATGCAGGAACTGCGCGGCCTGCGTGGCCAGCTCGATGTTCTCCTTTTCTCCCAGCGCTGCGCCTGACCGCGCGAGGCCGGAAATCATGAGGCCGTTCCACGCGGTGATGATCTTGTCGTCGAGATGCGGGCGCTGGCGCTTTGCCCGCGCCTCGAAGAGGGCCGTGCGGCCCTTCGCTAAAATCGCGTCGACCTGCTCTGGGGTGAGCTTGAAGTACTCCGCGGTCTTTTTCACCGACATCGCGCGGAAGAGTGTGTTCAAGCCTTTGAGCTCGCCGTGTGGATCGCTCTCGGGACGTGCATTCCCATCGCGCCGGGCTCCATAAGCATAGCGGAAGATGCTGCCCTCCTCCTTGCCGAGCAGATCGTCGATCTCCGCAGCCGTCCACACGTAGAACCACCCTTCGCTCTTTTTCGTCCGCGTCTCGTCGGTGTAGCTGTCCGCATCTTCTGCGGAGAAGAAGCCTCCCTGCGGATGACGCAGATCACGCTTCACATATGTCACGATCTCACGCGCGACATCGGCGAAGAAAGCCGAGCCCGTGAGCTGGTGCCCCTCGGCATAGGCCGTGAGGAGCTGCGCCTGATCGTACAGCATCTTCTCGTAGTGCGGGATGTGCCAGTAGCCATCCACGGAATAACGATGGAAGCCGCCGCCGATGTGATCGCGCATCCCGCCGTGCGCCATGCCGCGCAGCGTCTTGGCCGCCATCTCCAAGGCCCAGTTCGACTCGCTCTCGTTCGTTTTTTGAAAGCCGAGATGCGTGCGGAAGAGCACGCTGAGCGATGTGGGCCGAGGAAACTTCGGCGCGCTGCCGAAGCCACCTTCGTGGTAGTCGAACGAGCCCGACAGATCGTCATACGCCTTTTGCAAAACCGCCTCGACTTTCGTTTCCTGCGGGGAGGCCTCCGCATCGAGATGCTCCTGCAGTTTTTCCACCGCGCTCGATGCGCGCTCCAGCACACCTTTGCGATCTTCGGCCCAAACTTTTGCGAGTTCCGTGAGCAGTGTCTCGAAGCCGACACGACCGTGCGCATTCTCCGGCGGATAATAGGTACCGCCATAAAATGGCTTGAGCTCGGGTGTCAGAAACACGCTCATCGGCCAGCCGCCGTGTCCGCTGGCGGCCTGAACGTACGTCATATAGGTCAGGTCCACGTCCGGTCGCTCCTCGCGGTCCACCTTCACCGGCACGAACTTCTCGTTGATCAGCGCCGCGATTTCCTCGTTCTCAAAGGACTCGCGCTCCATCACATGGCACCAATGGCACGTGGAGTATCCTGAAGAGAGAAACACGGGCTTGTCCTCATCACGAGCTTTTTTGAAAGCCGTCTCGCCCCAAGGCATCCAATTCACCGGGTTGTGCGCATGCTGAAGGAGGTAAGGGGATTTCTCCTTCGCTAGCGCGTTGGTGTGTCTCGGAGTTTGGGCGGGATCGCTCATCTTACTGGTAACGTGGGACGGTTGGTAGTGGTTGCAAGCGGGCGGGTGGGTCCGGCGCGAGCCGGCAGCGTCATCGCCGGGAGACATCGCGGGTTGACCGGCCGATCCGGGCGAGGAGCAGAAGGCAAGCGACGCGGTGCCGAATCTTGCTGACGCATGATCACGAAAACAAAAGACTGTGGCCGCCGTTAGAGGCCGGGAACTCGCATGGAAAATGGAACCGACTTCGCCGCCACCTTCAACCTGTGTGAGGGCATTCTGTGGCTCGGCATCGCGGGCGTGATCGCATGGAGGCACTGGCGTTCCCCGCCCCATCCGGGAATCTGCAGGTTGCTGCCGCCCGCGTTTATCGTCTTTGGCATTTCCGATTTCATTGAAACCCGCACCGGTTCGTTTTGGAATCCGTGGTGGCTCCTCGTAATGAAGGTCTCCTGCGGGATGGTGTTCTGCATCGTCTGCATCGCTTACAGACGTGCGCAGGGGCACGAAGCGAGGCGCTGACCCCCGGAGGAGCCGATGCCGACCTGACCCCGAAGGATGGGCGGCTGAACCCCCCTCTCCCCGCCATCGCGCCGGATATAAATTTAAGGGATCTTAACTTTAATCTTCCCAATAACCGAACACTATGCTAATTTCCGTAATCAGCATATTTGTTGGGGAAGCCCAACGGCTGTGTCCACCCCTCTTCAAGCCACCTGCGTGACGATGGGACCTCAAAATCTCCGCCTGGTGGCCGAAGAATCGTAGGCCGACCGAGGGCGGCAGCGTGTTTGGACGACGGGCTTTTAAAAATGTGCGCGCTTCCATTGGCGAAGTCGGATGTCGAGACAGGAAGCCGATGGACTCCCATTGGCGCGACAGATCGGTCGGGGGCGGGTAGGCCCGCCGGAGGACGATCCATGCGCGACGAACTCCGAGTGCTGCATCTCTTCAATCGCTACCGGTTTCTCGGCGGCGAGGAGGCGGCCGTGCACCGCATCACCGAGGCAATGCGCGATAGCGGGGCGCAGGTCGAGGAGTGTTTTTTCTCGAGCGATGACTGGCACGCGGACGGCGCTCCGGCTCGGTGGCGGCAGGCATTCATGGCCCTGCACAATCCTGCCGCGCTGGCCCGTGTCCGGCAGATCCATCATCGGCAAGGCAGCAATCTCTGGCTTGCGCACAATATCCTGCCCGTTCTCTCGCCCGGCGTGTTGCGTGAGGCCGGCAGACACGACGTCCCCATCGCGCTCTACCTGCACAATTACCGGCCGTACTCCGTGAGCGGCTCCCTTTGGGCCGGGGATCGCATTGCAACAGGAGGACTGCGGCAAAACTACACCCGCGAGATCGTCACCGGCGCTTGGCAGGACTCCGTGCTGCGCACGGCTTGGATGGCGCTTCTCCTCCACGCGGCACATGCATTCGGGTGGTATCGGCGCGTGAATGGCTGGATCGCCGTCTCAAATTTCGTGCGCGAGCGTTTCGTCGAGGCCGGCGTGCCGCGGGAGAAGACGCACGTTCTCGCCTATCCATTCGTGCCGACGGTGGGGCCGCCGCCGCATGCGAAGCGCGAGCATTTTCTCTTCCTCGGCCGGCTCACCGTCGTCAAAGGCGTGCATGTTTTGCTTCGGGCCTGGGAGATCGTCCGCGCAAAGCTCGGCAGCGCGGCACCGAAGCTGGTGATCGGAGGCGAGGGTGAGTTGGAAAAAATCGTGCGCAAAGCTGCCGACTCATCACTGGGCACCATCGCTTACGTCGGCAATGTGAGCGGGGAGAAAAAGGAAAACCTCATCGCGGGCGCCGTCGCCATGATCGTCCCCTCCGTCTGGTGGGACCCCTACCCGACCGTGGTTTACGAGGCATACGATCGCGCCTGTCCCGTGCTCGCCGCACGATCCGGCGGGCTGCCGGAAAGTGTCACGCATGACCGCACCGGCCTGCTACACCAGCCCGGCGATGCGGAGGCCCTCGCGGAGCATGTGATGCGAATCCACCACAGCCCCGAACGGGCCGCCGAGATGGGCCATGCCGGACGCGGATGGCTGCTGGCAAACTCCGGCGTCGCGTTCTGGTGGGATCAGTTTTCCGTGATCGCATCCCAGCTCACGGCCCGTCGCACCGCAGGCCTTTGATCATTGACCCCGACAGCTTCCTTCCCCATCTTCCCGACCTTTTTTTCCGCCGGACCGCCAACCCATCAAACCAGTGAGCCAATCGCACCGAACCGACGATCTCCGCATCGACGAAATTTTCCCGCTCATCCAGCCGGCCACGCTCATGCGCGAGTGGCCGCTCGGTGAGGCGGAGTCCGTTTTCATCGAGACCTCGCGCCGTGCGACGGAAAAAATCCTCAACGGCGCAGATGACCGTCTGCTGGTCGTCGCCGGCCCGTGTTCCATTCACGATGAAGCTCAAGCGCTCGAGTACGGAAAGCTGGTTGTCGATGCGCGGAAGAAGTTCGCCGCTGATCTCGAGCTTGTGATGCGCGTGTATTTCGAAAAGCCGCGCACCACCGTCGGCTGGAAGGGCTTCATCAATGATCCGAAGCTCGACGAGAGCTATGACATCAACAACGGCCTGCGCGGCGCAAGGCGGCTGCTCATCGAGCTCGCGCGCATGGGCGTGCCCGCTGGAACGGAATTTCTCGACGTGATCACACCGCAATACATAGCCGACGTCGTGGTCTGGGGCGCCATCGGCGCCCGCACGACCGAAAGCCAGGTACACCGCCAGCTCGCGTCCGGATTGTCGATGCCCGTGGGCTTCAAGAACGGCACGGACGGCAACATCCAGATCGCGCTTGACGCCATCGAGGCGTCCAGCCAGCCGCACCATTTTCTTTCCGTCACCAAGGACGGCGTCGCCGCTATTGTCCGCACGAAGGGCAACGGCACCTGCCACGTCATCCTGCGCGGCGGCAAGACGGGGCCGAACTTCGACGCCGACTCGATCAAGTCGGTGGTCGATCAATTGGTCGCGCGCAATTTGCCGCCCTACGCCATGATCGACTGCAGCCACGGCAACAGCCTCAAGGATTACCGCAAGCAACCGCTCGTCTCGGAATCGCTCGCGCAGCAAATTTCCGCCGGCAGCAAAAGCATCGCCGGCGTGATGATCGAGAGCCATCTCGTCGAAGGAAAACAAAACGCCAAACCCGGCCAGCCCCTCACCCACGGCCAGAGCATCACCGACGCATGCATCTCGTGGGAGGCGACGGAGAAGGTGCTCGATGAGCTCGCTGCCGCCGTGCGTGCGCGGAGGAATGGATAGACAGGATTAACAGGAATGCCTCTGAAAACACCTCATCCCGATTCGATCCGCCTCCTGTTAATCCTGCAGATCCTGTAATCCTGTCCAAGAAGTTGTCTTGAAACTCACCCGCCAGCATCTCGATCGATTCGCCGCGAGCCGTCTGCTCGTCGTCGGGGATGTCATGCTCGATCACTTCATCTGGGGGGCCGTGCGCCGCATATCGCCTGAGGCGCCGGTGCCCGTGGTCGAAGTGGCGCGTGAGACCTCGTTCCCCGGCGGCGCGGCAAACGTGGCGCGCAATCTCGCGATGTTCACGAAGCACGCCTCGCTCATGGGCCGCGTCGGTCGCGACAGCGAGGCCGCGCGCCTGCGTGAGTTGCTCACCGAAGAAGGCGTGGTCACCGGGCCGCTTATCGAGAGCAATGAATTGCCGACGATTTCCAAGACGCGCATCATCGCGCGGCAGCAGCAGGTCGTGCGCGTGGATCGGGAGCGTTTGGAAAAACTCAGCGACGCAGAACTCGCAATCGCCAAGGAGCGCATCAGCGAGCTGCTCCCACAGCTCGATGCGATCATCATCGAGGACTACGGCAAAGGCTTCGTCACACAACCGCTCGTCGAGATGATCGTCTCCCTCGCCAGCTCCGCAGGGAAGCTTGTCACCGTCGATCCCTCGCCGCGCAATCCTTTGCAATGGAACGGAGCCACGCTGGTGAAACCGAACCGCATTGAAGCCTTCGCCGCGGCCGGGATCGAAGATCACCATCGCGCCATTCCGCCCGACCGGGATGACGACCTGATCGCCGTCGGAAATCAGTTGCTCTCACAGTGGCAGGTGCCGGCCGTGCTCATCACGCTCGGCGAGCAAGGCATGATGCTTTTCCAACAAGGCGGGAAGCCGCACCACATCCCGACCCGCGCGCGCGAAGTCTATGATGTCTCCGGCGCGGGCGACACGGCCATCGCGCTGCTCACGCTCGCCCTCGCATCCGGGCTGAGTCCGATGGACGCGGCCGATGTGGCTAATCACGCCAGCGGCATCGTCGTCGGCAAGCTAGGGACGGCGAGCCTCACTCCTGACGAACTGCTCGAAGCCTACAACTGACCATGCCGGCCACTGCCAAGCTCCGCGAACATGTCAGCGCCCACATTGAGGCGGTGCGGAAGCTCGCCGATTGCGAGCCGGTCATCGCTCAAATCGCCGACGCCTGGCTCGCCGCGCTGCGCGGTGGAAAGAAGATTCTGTTCTTCGGCAATGGCGGCAGCGCGGCGGACGCGCAGCATCTGGCCGCCGAGCTGGTCGTGCGGTACCGCGTGAATCGAAAAGCGCTCGCCGGCATCGCCCTCACGACTGACACGTCGATCCTCACCGCGCACAGCAACGACTACGGATTCGAAACGGTCTTCGCGCGCCAGATCGAAGCGCTCGCAAATGCGGGCGACGTCGTCGTCGGAATCTCCACATCTGGAAACAGCCCGAACATCATCGCCGGGCTCAAGGCCGCGAATGAGCGCGGCTGCGTGACAATCGCCTTCACCGCCGCAGGCGGCGGCGAGTGCGCGAAGATCGCCAAGCTTGCATTTCGCGCGCCATCCGAAGTCACCGCGCATGCGCAGGAGTGTCATCTTCTCGTCGGTCACGTGCTGTGTGACGTCGTCGAGCAGGCCTTTGCTTCAGGCTTGTAGAAGCGGTCACTGACCGGTTCTTCCGAGACAAAAAAGACCGGTCACGGACCGGTTCTACAAATGAGTTCCTCTCCCCGAGTCCTCGGTCGGCTCTTCACGGTCTTATCCGTGTCCGTGACGCTGCGCTTCGTCCGTCTCGCACTCAATGTGGTCATCATCGGGATGCTGGGCCGCTTTCTCGGTGAGCACGGCATGGGACAGTTGCTCACGGCGCAGGCGACTGTGTTCGTGCTCCTGTGTCTTGCGGAACTCGGCTTCGCGCGGATCACCGTACGCGAGATGGTGCGTGATCCCGAGGATGAGGCCCGCACATTTGGCGCGACCTTTTACACTCGGCTGATGGTTGGCACGGTGATGCTGGCGGGTTTGGGCCTTGCAACCTTCGGCATGGATGACACCGAGCGGCTCTTGCTTCTGGCTTACGGCCTTCTGCTGCCGACCCACGGACTCTCTGAGATCGGCGCCTGGCTTGAGGGACGCGGGCAACTTGCGCGCTGCGCGTGGGCGCAGCTCTGGGCCTTTTTTGCCGGAGCATTGATGATCTTCCTGGGCGTTGCTCTCGGCGCGCCGCTGGTTTTCTTCCCGCTGGCCTATGTCGTCGAGTGCTGGCTCAGCTCGTATTTTCAAATCGGCGTGTTTCACAGCCTCGGCGGACACATCAGCGAGTGGCGCTGGACGAGCCGCCGCGCGCTCGCCTTGCTCCGCGAATCATGGCCCGAGATGGCGGCGCAGGTGGCGCTTGTCCTTCTCTACCGCATCGACACGATCATGGTGAAGGCCATGCAGGGCGATGCGGCCGCAGGTGTGTATGGCGCGGCGGTGCGTGTGTCGGAGGTTCTCTACTTCCTGCCGGTCGCTTTGTCGGGCGTGGTGTTGCCGCAATTCATCGCATTGCAGAAGAGGGACCGGGCTTTGTACGAGAAGCGCTTTGCTGATTACTTCGGCGTCTCCCTGCTCGTCGCGCTCGCCGGTGCGGGCGCCCTCTATTTCGCAGCGGGGCCTGTGATCGCCTTGTTGTGGAACGGACGCTTTGCCGGCAGCGCCGACATCCTGACGATTCATGCGTGGGCGTTCATCCCTTACTGCCTTGGAGTTGCACGCACGCAGTATCTGGCCGCCGAGTCCAAGCTCTGGGCCAATCTTCCCAGCGTCCTGCTGGCCCTCATCATCAATGTGGTGCTGAACTTGCTCTGGATCCCAAAATGGTCTGGCGAAGGTGCGGCGTACGCCACGCTCGTCTCCTACACGGTGGCGTGGGTGGTCACGTCATTCGTGCTGCCCGGCGTGCGCCATGTGGCAATCTTGAAAATCCGCGGGCTCGTTCAGTTGCCAGGACTCCTCGTCGAATTTTTCGGTCGTACGATGCACCACATTGAATCGCGCCGCATGAAACCCCAGCCGCTCCCGCCGTCGTGACACGTCTTCCCGGTGCCTTTACCATCGCGTTCGGCGGGCTATTCGGCCTGTTTGCGATCGTCTCGATCATGCTCGGTGAGGGGAACACACTCGCCAATGTGTTCCTCTACCTGATCATCGCCACATGCGGCCTGGCGTTCATCGCACCGCGCACGGCGTTCTTCGTGTTTCTCGTCACCTGCGGTTATGTGGATCTCTTCAAGCGTCTCATGGTGGTGTCAGGCCGTGTTTCGATGGACGACCTCTACTACGTCCTCGGCCTCGCGCCGGCCTTGCTGTCGGCCATAACCGCCTCCGTCGTTGTGCGCGGCATCATCGGCGGCATTCCGATGACGAGACAACATGTGCGCCTGTTCCTGACCGGCTGTGGCGTCGTTTTGGTGAACGCATTTCTTGCCCTGCTCGATCCCGATCATAGCATTGGGAAGATTCTCCAAGGCACGGCAAACGGCGGCCTCTACGGCATGCTCATCTTCGTCGTTCCCATGCTTTTCCACGACGAGGATGATGTGCTCGCAATCTTCAAATTTCTGCTGTGGACCTACGCTCCCGTCGGCCTGTATGGCATCGTCCAGCAGGTCTGGGGCTTTCAGGACTTCGAGCTGGCCTACCTGGTGACCGGGCTGAGCATTGAGATCAAACAGCTCTTCACCGGCCGCGTGCGCGCGTTCTCCACACTGAACTCACCGACCGCGCTCGGTGCCATCAGCGCCGCGTTTGTGGTGATCCCACTTTTCCTCGCGTCGATCAGATCAAAGAATGGCACGCGCCGCTTCCTGTCGCTCGCTCTTGCAGGCTTGTTCGCCTGCATCTTTCTCGTCTCGCTCGCCGCCTCCACCAGCCGCACCGGCTTCTTGATGGTGGCCATCATGGTGGCGGGCACCTTGGCTTTTCGCACGCGCATCGGCACCACGCTCTTTTACGCCATCGGCACCGTGGCATTCGGCACGCTTCTTTTGAGCGCGCGGTTCATCATGGGCGAGCTGGAGGGCATGACGGACAAATTGCTCACCCGTTTTGGCAGGTCGTTCGGTGATGACACGATCAACATCAACACCTTCAGCGACCGCCTCCATGGGTTCGCTGACGTGCTGACGAATCCCGAGGCCTACACTTGGTTTGGCTACGGCGTCACCCGCGGCATCGATCCGCGCGATCCTCTCTTCAATCACGACCTGCTCAGCAACACGCTCGTGCGCTACGGCGCCGTGCCGCTCTTCGTGCTCGTTATCTCGACCGTCGTGTTCCTCGCTTGGACTCACAGTCATCTTCTGGCCCTGCGTGACAAAAGACGCCGCCAAATGTGCGCCGCCATGCTTGCCATGGCCATCTCCTTCTTCGCCATCTCCATCACCAGCGGCAACGTGCTCTCCATCTTCCCGGTGAACACCTTCTTCTGGCTCGCCGTCACGGCCACCATCGTCATCGTGGCCGCCGACTCCAAGGCGCACGCGCCGATTCCAGCAAAAGTCGCCCAGCCTGTCAGGCAGCATGCTCCGCGATCAGGGAATCGCTTTACCCGAACCGTGCGCCCCATCACCCAATGATGAAGCTTCTCATCATCGATCCTGACATCACACCCGCCAGCGCGGCGATGAAGGGTGTCATCGCATCATTTCCGGAAATCCGGCGCGCAGGATTTGAGATCGAGGTGTGGTGCTGGCGCTGCGACGCCGGCATCGCGCCGGACCGCATCGTGCGCCTGCCTCAGCTCGGCGCGCGCCTGCTGGGTCCGCTGCAAGCCATCGCCTTCTCAATGATGGTCACGATGCGTGCTTTCTGGCTCTTTCAGTTGCTGGGTCGCCCGAGGCCGGACGTGATCTATTCCATCGCGCCCTACCTCTCGCGCTGTGATGTTGCACACGCTCACTTTTCGCCGTGGGATTGGGAAAGCCGCATGAGCACGATGGGCAGCAGCACGCTGAAGGAATGGATCGAGCGGCTTGCGAATCTTATCATCCGTTGCTGGACGAATCAGTTTCTCCGCACCACCAAGGCCACGCGCATCTTGGTGCCGTCCGACGCCGTGGCCGATGACTTCCGCCGCGTGACCGGGTGCCCCGGCATCTCCGTGCTGCCCAACTCCTATGACCCCGCACGCTTCAATCTCCAGGCGCGGGAGCGCTGGCGTGTCGTGCAGCGCCAGGCTCTCCGTTATACCGACGATGATCGGGTCTTCCTTTTCGTGAGCACGGGCCACTATCGGCGCAAAGGATTCTTCCTCGCGGTGGAGGCGCTTGATAAGCTCCGGCTCAATCACCCAGAAGCACGGCTGCTCGTCGTCGGCGGTGTGCCGCAGACCCTCAATGGCCTGAAGAAGCGCCTCGAAGCTGAATTCCCCGGGTGGGACGAGTGGCTGCACTTCGCAGGCAGCACCAGCGCCCCGGAGAAGTTCATGGCGGCGGCGGATGCTTTTCTCTTCCCCTCGTATTCGGAAGCACTCGCCCTCGTCGAGATCGAGGCCGCAGCTTGCGGCCTGCCGCTCTTCCTCACGCATCATCACGGCTCCGAGATGGTGCTCGAGAATGGCGTGAACGGCAGCCTCATCGACTTCGATCCCGACCACATCACGAAGACCCTTGACCGCTTTCTCAACGGCGCCTGGCAGCCGCAACGCGCCACCTTGAAGCGTGCGCTCGACCGCGACGGCTATGCAGCAGGTCTTGTCGCATCGCTACTCTCCGCACGCTCCAACGCGATGACGCCCGCTGGTTTCCAGCCTGATTTGGCGAGTCTTTGATTTCAGCTATCCGGGCATCCGCGCCCTCACCCCGAACACGGCATCCCAGCGGGTTGCCCCACCCTCAAACGAATGACCACCAGCAAACCAGCCTACTACGAATCTTACTGGGCACAGAATGACGCCTGGAATCCCGACGCGGGCGCCAACAATCCAGAAGAGAAGCAGCTCTTCGACCGCCTGCTCAAACCTGGCATGACGCTCATCGACTACGGCTGTGGCAATGGCGAGCGCTACGGCCCCGAGATGCTCGCGCGGAAGATCGACTACCGCGGCTTCGACATCTCCGAGGCCGCCCTGGAAAACGCGGCGCGCCTCGGCCTCAAGGTCGGCCGCATCGGTCAGGACAGCACTCTTCCCTTCCCGAGCGATGCCGCAGATGCCGCCATCTGCCTCGAAGTGCTGGAGCATCTCATGGAGCCGGATCGTGCGATGGCCGAGATTTACCGCGCGCTGAAGCCTGGCGGGATCGCCATCCTCAGCGTGCCAAACTGCGCGTTCATCTCGCAGCGCATCGAGTTTCTGCTCACCGGCTTTTGGAATCCAGGCGGCAGTCCGCTCACCGCGCGCCGGACGCCATGGCGCGATGCGCACATCCGCTTCTACAATCCCGCGCTGCTCCGCCGGATGCTGGAGTCGTGCGGGTTCGAGTTTTCATTTCTTCTCGCAGAACCCTTCAGCCTGGCAGGGCTGCCGTGGTGCTACCGGCAGGCGCGCCTGCACCCGTTGCTGAACGCGCTCTCGAAGCCCTTCGCGTGGCTGGGCCGCGCGTTGCCGGGGCTTTTCTCGCTGCGGTTGTTTGCCGTCGTGAGGAAAAGCAGCGCGGTCACTCTCTGAATGGAAATTTTGAAACCCGTCACGACCTGACCGGGCTACCATGAGCCGCATCGCACTCGTCACCCGCGCACGCGCGCCCTATCACAAGGCGTTGCAAGAGGCTTTTGCGCAGTCCCTCGGCGCGGGGAGCAGCCTTCAGGTGTTTTATCCGAAGGATTCATTTTGCCCGTTCGATGAAGACAGGACGATTCCCGCAGGCCCGAACGTCACCACGACATGGATCGACTCTACACGGCTCAGGGGCGGCGCGACGGCGATGCTCACGCGCCATCGGAGCGAGGCGATCGGCACGCAATTGCCGTCGCGCGCGCTGTGGCGTGCGCTCGTCGCCTGCAAGCCCAATGTCGTTTGGGCGCATGAGTACAGCCCCTACACGCTCACCGGCATCCTGTATGCCAAGACGCATCGCGTCCCCGTTGTTGTCTCCAGCGATGTGGGCCTTGGTAATCGCGACAGCTTTCCATGGATCGTGCGGATGTGGCACCGGCTGTGGGGGCATCTGGCGGATGGCGTCATCGCGTGCACACCATCGGCCCGGCAGCCCTTGTGCGGCACGTCTCTGCCGTGCGTCGAGGCCTACCACGCGGCCGACAGCCGCGTCTTCGTGCCGGCCGCGAAGAATGATTCGCCGGATCATGGCACCACGCATTTTGTTTTTGTCGGACGTGTGATTCCGGTGAAGGGCATCGATCTGCTGCTGGCTGCGGCCGCACGTCTGAAGGCGCAGGGACGCACGCGATGGGATTTGCGTCTCATCGGGCCCGACGTTGACGGCTATGGCGCGGCGCTCATCGAAAAGTTCGGCCTGAGGAACGAGGTGCGCATCACCGGCTTCAAGGAAGGCGCGGCGCTGCGGGCCGAGTTTTCCAAAGGCGATGCCTTCGTCATCGCCACGCGCCAGGACACCTATGCGGCCGTGGTGCATGAGGCCGCATGCCTCGGGCTGCCGCTAGTCGTCAGCCAGCACGCCGGTGCCGCAGATGCGCTGGTGAGGGATGGCGTCAATGGATTCAAGATCGATCCGGCCGACGTCGGATCATTCGCTGACCGCATGGCGTCGCTGTGCGACAGGGAAAGGCGCGCGCCGATGGCCAGGGAAGCGCGGAAGACGGGCGAGCACTTCTCAGCGCACCGCCGCGGGCCGGCCGTGTGGGAGTGGATGCAGCGGAGCTTTGCGGTTTGATCGCGATGCTTTGCCGGCTGGACAGGAATCACCATGAAGCTCCTCATCATCGACCCTGACATCTCGCTGGTGAGCCCTTCGATGAAAGGGATCATCCGCTCCTTTCCCGAGATTCGCGCGGCGGGTTTTGAGATCGAGGTCTGGTGCTGGCGCTGCGATGAGGGCATCGATCCTGATCGGGTGGTCAGGCTGCCGACATTCGGCGCGCGGCTGCTGCGGCCGCTGCAAGGTTTTGTGTTTGCCGTGCAGGTGACCCTGCGGGCGTTTTGGCTTTTCACCGTGTGCGGCAGGCCGCGCGCGGATATCACGTATTCGGTGGTGCCGTACCTCGCGGATTGTGACGTGGCGCACGGGCATTTTTCACCATGGGACTGGGAGGCCAGAATGAGGATCCTGGGCAGCCGCACAGTGAAGGAATGGCTCGAGCGAGGGGTAAACTGGATCGGGAAGATGTGGACCGAGAACTTTTTGCGACGGACGCGCGCGTCGGTTTTGATCGTGCCCTCGGATGCGGTGGCGGCGGATTTCAGACGTGTCTCGCCGGCATCGCGCATCGTGGTGCTGCCAAACTCATATGACCCGCGGCGCTTCAATCTGAACGTGAGGGAACGGTGGCGGACATCACAGCGGGACGCGCTGGGGCATGCGCCGGGTGATCGCGTTTTTCTTTTCGTGAGCACGGGTCACTACAGGCGGAAGGGGTTCTTCCTCGCCGTCGCGGCGGTGCGGCTGCTGCGGACGGATCATCCGGAGGCAAGGCTTCTCGTCGTTGGCGGACGCGCTGCGACGCTCAAGGGCCTGACAGCCCGGCTGAATGCCGAGTTCGCCGGCTGGGAGGAGTGGATTCATTTTGCCGGCAGCACGAGCGAGCCGGAAAAATTCATGGCTGCGGCAGACGCGTTTCTTTTTCCTTCGTACTCCGAGGCTCTTGCGCTCGTCGAGATCGAGGCTGCCGCCTGCGGGCTGCCGCTGTTTCTGACGCCGCATCACGGCTCGGAGATGATTCTCGAAGACGGCGTCAACGGGCTGCGGCTGGAGTTTGATGCGGCGAGCATCGCAGCGACGCTCACCCGTTTCCTGAACGGAACGTGGGCGCCGGAAAAGGCCAGCCTGAAGCACGCGCTCGATCACGAGGCATACGCTGCCGGATTGGTGAAGGCCCTGCGCGGCTCCGCCGCACGCACTGAGGCCGCGCACCGGACGCTGGAGTCCGCATCACTGCCACCTTGACCGACATGGCGACGTCGAAACCCTCACTTCTCATCGTCGGTCACACATACGTCACCGCGTTCAACCGGCGCAAGCTTGACGCGCTGACGCGCACGTTTGCCATCACGTGCGTCACGTGGCCGTTGGACCTGCATCTGCACTTCGGCAGCCCGCTCACCAACTTCGAGGCTGATGACGACGAGGCAGGCTACGATCTGATCCGTCTCCCGGCGCGCCGCCATGGCGCGGGCGCGACGGGATATTTTCACCATGGGCTGTCACAGGTGTTGCGGGCCCGTGCCTTCGACATCGTGCTTGTGGACGCGGAGCCTTGGGCGCTCATCCGCTGGCAGGTGTGGCTGCTCACGCGCTGCATCCAGCCTCGCGCGATGTTCGGCGAGTTCAGTTGGGAAAACGTGGAGCGCGCTGGCTTGAAGGGCGGCATTCTTTCGCAGGTGTACCGGCTGGCGGCGCGCTCACACGACTTTTCGATCTCGGGCAATTCAGCCGGGCGAGAGATCTTTCTCCGCCACGGCGGCAAGGCGGAATGGAACTTGGTGGCAGCCCAGATCGGCGTGGATTCATCTGAGTTTTGTCCGGCGACGGCTGGGGAAAAAGCCGTCTTGCGCCGTGAAATGGCATTGCCGGAGAACGGATTTTTGTGCGGATTTTGCGGCCGTCTCACGGAAGCGAAGGGATTACGCGAACTCGTATCGGCCGTCGAATCGCTGCGTGAGCAGCAGCCGGGGCGTGATGTGCAACTGGTCCTCATGGGTGAGGGCGAGATGAACGCCGAACTCAGCGCCCATGCGCAAGGCAACCGCTGGCTGCATCTGCTTCCTCCGCGATCTCATCAAGGCGTGGCGGCATTCATGCGCAGCCTTGATTTGTTTGTGCTGCCGAGCAAGCCACAGCGGTCACGCCGCGGCGTTTGGGAGGAGCAGTTCGGTCATGTGCTCATCGAGGCGATGGCGGCCGGAGTGGCCACGCTCGGCTCCACTTCGGGAGCGATTCCGGAAGTGATCGCGATGCCGGAGGCCGTTTTTCCGCACTCGGACGCTGCGGCGCTCACCCGCACCATGGCGCGGTGGATGCTCGATGATGCCGGGCGCGCCACGCTCTCCGCCGCGCAGCGCCGACGCACGCTCGACCACCACACGCACGAGGCGCTCGCGTGTGTGTGGAGCCAGTTTCTCCTTCACCGCCTCACATCCCACCGCCGTTGCCCGGCAGTGCGGCAGAACCTTCCGGCCAGCACGCATGCACTCGTTCCGTGAAATTCTTTACCGGGATTACTCGGCATCCTTCGGCGCGCAAAAGCGGCTCGATGCGACCGTGCAGCACGCGCAGTACGAGGGTGCATATCCGGCACTGCCTGCCGATGCCCGCGCCGCCATCCTGGATCTCGGCTGTGGAAAGGGTGAGTGGCTCGGCTGGATGCGATCCAAAGGTTACGCGATGCTCACGGGCGTCGATCTCTCAGAGTCGGACCTGTCCATCGCACGCCGGGAAGCGCCCGCACAGACTTGGATGCAGGAGAATGGGATCGCCTTCCTCGAGTCGCAAACTGCGGCCTTTGATTTGATTCACGCGAAGGATGTGGTCGAGCACATGAGCAAAGACGAGTTCATTCAGTTTTTGCTGGCTGCGCGGCAGGCGTTGCGGCCGGGTGGTGTGCTGTGGCTTCTCACCTTCAATGCCCAAAGCCCGCTCTCAACAGCCACGCGCTATGGCGACTTCACGCACGAGATCGCCCTGACTCCATCCAGCGCGGCCCAGTGCCTGCGTGCGTGCGGGTTCACGGACATCTCGGTGCAGGGGCGCCATCATTGCTCGTCATCGGTCAGCGGCCGTGTCCGCTCCCTGCTGGGAAAGCTGGTGCAAAGCGCCGCGCGGCTGGCTCTCAAAGTCCGGCACGGCGGCCGCGCGGAAGAAGGCGGCATCGATCTCCACTGCACAGCTCCCGATCTCTTCATCAGCGCGGCCAAGCCGTAGTCATCACCTCTCCACATGGATCAAACCCTTCACTTTGCCCCGACGCCACCCTGCATGGGCTGGGCAAGCATGAACCGCCTGGCCGCGGAGGTCTGCCGTGCCGCCGGGGCTCGCGGCACGAGCTTGTTGCCGCTGGCGGAGACTCAAACTCCCGGGGGATCACGGCTTCAACGCATCTGGATGCGCCACATCACCTACCCGCAGATCATCCGCTCGAAGGTCCGGTCGGGGTTGCTTCACATTCTCGATCACAGCTTTGCGGATCTATTGATCCACGCGCGTCCGGGAGTGAAGACGGTGGTGAGCCTCTACGATCTGATCCCGCTCGTGGAGGCTGGCGGACTGAGTGCCGCGCAGCAGGGGAGATTCCGGCGCACGGTGCTCAAGCTGCGGCAGGCAGACGCTGTCGTGTGCTGTTCCAAGCACACACAGGATGAGGCGGTGCGGCTGCTGGGGATCGCGCCCGATCGGCTTCATGTGGTGGGCCTCGGTGCGACGGAACTGCCCGCACCGTGCCCGCAGGCGATGGACCATGCGACTTCCCTGCCCGCGTATTTTCTCAGCGTCGGCAGCGTGCTGACGCGGAAAAACCTGGCGCTTCTTCCCGCCATCTTGTCACGGCTGCCGGGGCCCACGCTAGTCCGCATCGGTCAGGCCCTGCCATCCGCTTTGGCGGATCACGTGCGCCGGCACGCGACTCTGATCGAGCTAGGTTTCGTGTCCGATGCGGAACTTGCCGCGTGGTATCGACACGCCATCGCGACGCTGGTGCCGTCCACGCACGAAGGCTTCGGCCTGCCGGTGGTGGAAGCCATGCGGGTGGGCTGCCCTGTGGTGTGCAGCAACGCGACGAGTCTGCCGGAAGCAGGCGGCGATGCTGCGCTCTACTTTGCTCCCGACGATCCGGCTGCTGCTGCGGAAGCCTGCCTCCGGCTGCTGACCCATCAAGAGACGCGAGCGAGGGTGGCAGAGGCATCGCGGCGTCATGCGCGGCACTTCACATGGCAGGCGCACTGGGAAAATCTGCAGCCCATCTATCGCCAACTGATCCCATCGTGGACTTTGAATTTGGCGGAGGCAGAGCGCGCACGCCCGGCGTCGCTGGCTTCAGCCGTTGCCTGTTACCCATGAACAAATCTGTCTCTCGCACAAAAGCCGCATCCGCCATCACGGGTGTGTTGCTTGGGGCTGCTGCACTTCTTCTCGTGGCGGTTCTCCCATACTCGGCGGGCTACGGACACTACCGGCGCACGTTGTTACAAACGCTGCTGAAGCATTGGTCCGACCCCGCTTGGCAGCATGGGGCGCTGGCCGTTCCCATCGTGGGCTACTTGATGTGGCGGCTGCGGGGCGCGCTCGCGAAAATCCCTGTGCAGCCATCCTTGGCAGGCGTCGCGCTCATGATCCTCGCGGGGCTTAGCTATTATGCCGGCTACAAGGCGCACCTCGTCTATTTCGGATTTGGCGGTTTGCAGATGTTTGCGGCTGGCGCGGTGATGTGGCTCTTCGGCTGGGAGCGCATGAAGGCCTGCGTGTTTCCGTGGCTCATGCTGACGTTTGCCTGGCCGTTGCTGTTTCTTGACGAGTCGCTCGCGTTCCATCTCCGCCTGCTGATGGTGGCCTGCGCTGGAGGCGTGCTCGATCTTCTTGGCGTGGATGTGATCCGCGAGGGCACCGCGCTGGTGTCGGCGCCGCAGCCTGCGGGCGGGATCGAGGCCGGCGCCATTTTCCGCATGAACATCGACGCGCCATGCAGCGGCATGCGCTCGCTCTTCGCGCTGATGATGGTGAGCGCGCTCTTCGCCTATCACCGCCAGCGCGTGCTGTGGAAGCGGTGGCTGCTCTTCCTGTGCAGCCTGCCGCTCGCAGTCGTCGCCAACATGACGCGCATTTTCCTGCTCATCGCCGCGTCGGCGGTGTTCGGACAGGAGTTCGCGGTCGGTGATGCGGAGAAGGAGGTGTCCACCTTCCATTTCGTGTCCGGCATCGTGGTGTTCATCGTCGCGCTCGGCGGGCTGGAACTGATCTCGATGCTGCTGAACCGCTTCTTCCGGAAACGGCGGCGCATGACTGCGGCAGCGCAACCTTTGAATCCGGCCCTCGCGCCGCATCGCGGATGATCCTGCGTGCCTCCATCATCTTGCTCCTCGCGCTGGCCATGGCCGCCGCGTGTTGGATCTCGCCAGAGCCGCGCACGGGGGATGACTCGGGCGTGGTGATGGCGTTGCCGGAAAGCGCGGGCGTGTTCGTCGGCAGGCCGGGTGAAGTCTCGAAACAAGAAACGGACACCCTCCCATCCGACACGAATATCGTGCGGATGGAGTACCGCACGAAGGGAGGCGACGGAGCCGCGCAGGATTTGCTGACGGCGTCCATCATCCTCGCCGGATCGGAGAGACGCAGCATCCATCGCCCGGAAGTGTGCCTCACCGGACAGGGATGGAGCTTGCTCGAAGCGAGGACGATCCCCGTCACAGTCACGCCAGATGAAAAGATTCTCGTGCGCGATCTGCTCATCGAGAAGCCCGTCACGATGAAGAGCGGCGCGAGGCGATTGGTGCGGGCGCATTATGTTTATTGGTTCGTCGGCAGTGATGTGACGACGCCGAGCCATTGGACACGCATGTGGCTGAGCACGCGCGACAGCGTGCTGCGCAATGTGAACCACCGCTGGGCCTATCCGGCGGTGACGGCAATGGTGACTGACGGCTTCCATCCCAGTGAGATCAACGAGCCGGGCCGCACGGCCGATGAGACGCTCACGCTGATCACCACGCTCATCCGCGAGCTGGCGCCGAAGTTTCAAAAGTCCCTCATGCCGCAGGCCGTCGCCGCCACCCCACCATGAAGCCGGAGCGCGTGCAAATTCTTGGCTCGTCCGTGAGCGCGATCAACATGGAGCAGGCCTGCTCGGTGGTGATGGAAGCGGTCGCCGCCCGGCAAAAAGGCTACGTCTGCTTTGGCGGCGTGCAGCTTCTGACGGAGGCCTACGAGCACGCGGACTATCGCGAGCTGCTCGAGCGCGCGCTTCTCGTCACACCGGACGGGATGCCTCTCGTCTGGCTCGGCAGGCTCCAGGGCAGGCGGCACATGACGCGCGTGTACGGGCCTGATCTGATGCTGAAAATCTGCGCGGCAACGGTTGCCGCAGGGCGCACACACTTCCTTTACGGCGGGAATCCAGGAGTAGCGGCGGAGCTGAAGGCGACGCTCGAGAAGAGATTCCCCGGCATCCGCATCGTGGGCACGCACTGTCCGCCGTTCCGGCCGCTGAATGCAGCCGAGGAGGCGGAGGTGATCCAGCAGATCGGCAGTGCGCAGCCCGACATCATCTGGGTCGGGCTGGGCTCGCCAAAGCAGGATCGTTTCATGCGAGACTACCTTCCGAAGCTGGACACCACCGTGATGCTCGGCGTGGGAGCCGCGTTTGATTTCCTCACCGGCCGCGTGCGTCAGGCGCCGGGATGGATGCAGCGGATCGGAATGGAATGGGCCTTCCGCGTCTGCTGCGAGCCACGGCGTCTGGCTGGCCGCTACTTTCGGAACAACCCGCTCTTCGTGTGGCGGCTGATCCGAGAAAGGATCGGCGGCGGATCAGCAGCGCCCTGCGCGAGCGTGACGACGAAGGGCTCGCCGCCTTGCCGTTGAGCCATGAGTCGGACGATCCGTCCTCCCCGTCACCCCTTCTCTCCCCGTGGGAGAGACCTAGGCTGAGGGGTGACTGTGCGGTCGCCCAAGGCGTCCTCGCACACGCGCCCCTCACTTTTTCAGCGGCACTCTCCATAGCCTGGTGATGCCCGCAAAAGAGGCAACGACTTCATAGCATCATGTGCGGATTTTTAGGTTGGCAGCGCGCGGAAAGCGCGCCGTGGAGTGAAGCGCAGATCGCTGTGCAAGCGCGGGCTCTGCGGGCTCTCGTGCATCGGGGGCCGGATGACGGCTCGGAGGCGCGGGGTGCGGGGTGGTGGATGGGTTTCCGTCGGCTTGCAATTCTCGATCTCAGCGATCACGGCCGACAGCCGATGACGTTCGCGGGAGGCCTGCAAACGCTGACCTTCAACGGCGAGATCTATAACTTCCGCGAGCTGCGCGCGGCAATCAGCCCCACGACATTGGCTTCTTCGGGCGATACCGCAGTGCTCGGCACGCTGCTGACGGAGTCGGGTGTGCAACCCATTCTGCCGAAGCTGCGTGGCATGTTTGCGTTTGCGTGGCGTGACGCGGACACGCACACGGTGACACTGGCGCGGGACGCCTTTGGCATCAAGCCGCTGTACTACGCGCTGACGGATGGCGGGGACCTGATCTACGGCTCCGAGTTGCGCGCCGTGAGGATGCTCGGGGCGGGAGGCGCATTGTGCAAAAATGCGCTGGCCGATTATCTCCGCTGGGGCGCTGTGCAGGCGCCCGAGACGATGTTCGATGGCGTGCGCTGTCTGCCGCCCGGCCATCTGCTCGTCTGGCGGGCCGGCCGGATCGAGATCAAGTGCTGGCACCTGCCCGCATGGCCAGGCCGCGAGGCTTGGGTGCATGACGTGGCGGAGCAGCGAGATCTCGTGCGCACAGGCGTGCTGGCGTCCGTGAAGGCGCATCTCGTGTCGGACGTTCCCGTCGGTGTGTTCCTGAGCGGCGGGCTTGATTCATCCCTGCTCACGGCCTGCATGAGAGAGGCGGGGCCGGCGACAATCCGCGCGTTCTCGATCGGATACGAAGAGCGCTCGGGCGTGCCGGACGAGAGTGCTGCCGCGCAGAAGACGGCCGAGTTTTACGGCTGTGATTTTGTGCGAGAGCGGCTGACGGCGGATGCGGTGGAATCGAAATTGGATTCATACTTTGATCACATGGACCAGCCAACGGGTGACGCGCTGAACACGTGGCTCGTCTCCCAAGTGGCGGCGCGCGAGGTGAAGGTGGCGTTGAGCGGGCTCGGCGCGGACGAGTGGTGGGCGGGCTACAATCATCACCGTCTCGCCTCCATCGCAGCGCGCTCACCGTTGCTCGGCGCAGGCGCCCTGATGCGCGTGCTCGCATCCATGCTGCCGCACACCGTGCGGGGGAATCGCCTTTGGAAAGCCGCATTCCACGCGCTCGGTGGCGCCGGTAGCCACGCCGAGGAGTGGCAGGCCTTTGCGAGAACGATTCTCCCTGCTGACGAGGTGGCCGCTCTCTTGTCACAACCAAGCCCCGCGTCCGCCGGTCCAAACATTGATCGCACGCGCGCTTCGGATTCATGGCTCGCGGACCTGCTGCTGCGCGAGACCGGCACCTATCTCGCGAACACGCTGCTGCGCGACAATGACGTGACGAGCATGGCGCACTCGCTGGAGTTGCGGGTGCCTTTCGTGGACGTGCAGGTTTTCGATCTGGCCGGTCGAATGCCGCCCGAGGCGAAACTCAATCTGCGACGCGGCAAGCAGGTGCTGCGCGATGCGTTCCGTGATGTGCTGCCGCCCTGGATCAACGACGACCCGGGCAAGAAGACCTTCACACTCCCGCTGATGAAGTGGATGCGGCTTCCGAAATGGCGCGCGCGGATCCGCGACACGCTCACCTCACAACGCTGCCGTGAGCGCGGCTGGATGGACGCGCGACGTGTCGATGCGATCTGCGCCCGCTTTTTTGACAGCCGGGACGAGACAAAGTCCGCGTGGCATCTGAGCCAGCCGGTGTGGATGCTTTACGTGCTCGAAGAATGGGCGCGTCGGAACCTGGGGGCTGCGACGTGAGCGACGGCATTTTACAGGTCTTCAACCGCTACCTCCACGCGGGCGGCGAGGAGAAAAGTGTGGACCGCATTTACCGGCACCTCAGCGAGGGCCACAAGATGTCCCGCTGCCTGTTCGAGAGCGCCGAATGGCAGGGCCGCGGCGCGCCGGGAACCTTGCGGCAGGCAGCACGGCTGTTTTACAACGGGGAAGCGCGCGCGCGCTTTGAGGCCGCGCTCGATGCAGGCGGGGCCGGCGTCGCGCTTTTTCACAACATCCATCCGGTCGGCTCTCCCTCGCTGTATCGTGCCGCGGCGGCGCGGGAGGTACCCGTGATCCAGTACCTGCACAGCTTCAGGCCGTTCTCCGTGGGCGGCACACTTTTCGTGAACGGGCGCACGTGTGACGACAGCCTGCGGGGAAACTACGTCACCGAGGTCCGCGCGGGGGCTTGGCAGGGCTCCGTTCTGAAGAGCGCAGTCTTCGCGCTGATGCTGAAGATGCTGCATCGCAGCGGCTGGCTCCGGAGCGTGAAGACGTGGATCGCCATCTCCGATTTCCTGCGAGACCGGATCGTGGAGGCAGGACTCGTGCGCCCGGAGCGGATTCACACGCTGCGCCACTCCTGGGACGCGATGCCGGAGCCACCCTCGCCCGAAGACGCGGGTCATTACCTCTTTCTGGGCCGGCTGGTGGACACGAAAGGAATCCTCCCTCTTCTCGATGCATGGGACGCGCTGCGCACGCAGCTCGGAGAGCGCACACCGCAACTGCGGATCGGCGGCGTGGGCCCGTTGGATGAAGTGGTGAGCAGTCGCGCGCGGCAGAATCCCTCCGTCACCCAGCTCGGCCACGTCGAGCATGAGATGAAGCATGAGGAACTCCGCCGCTGCCGTGCCGTGGTGGTGCCGTCTGTCTGGTGGGAGCCGCTGGGGCTCGTGGTATATGAGGCTTACGATCACGCCAAGCCGGTGCTCGCCGCGCGGGCGGGCGGTCTGACGGAGACGGTGCATCAAGGGCGCACCGGATTGCTGCATGCGCCGGGGGATGTCTGCGCCCTCGTCAGCGACATCCTCACGATGGAGTCCGCCTCAGAAAGTGAGCGGATCACCATGGGCCGGAACGGACGCGACTGGCTCCTGCGCGAGACGAATCCGGAAATCTGGCAGCGCCGTTTCGCCGCGCTGCTCTGAGACGCGAACCCATTTTCCCATCATGCAATTTGTGACCTTTGTTCTTTTGCTGCTGGCGCTCCTCATCACTGGCGTGCTGGGCACCGAGACGCGGCTGCTTTTCTTTTGGCCGGGCTGCGCGCTGCTGGGTCTGGCGGGCCTGGTGGCGGGGCTGCGCTGGCGGATCAAGGTGAGCTTTCCGCCGAGTGACTGGTGTCTGCTCTCGGTGACGGCGCTGAGCGTCTATCTCACGGGCCGTGCGTGGCTCTCGCCCGTGGTGAGTCTGGCGCGGGAGGATCTGTTCATCATTCTCGCGTGCTTCGTGACCTATGTGCTGATCGTCACGGTGGTGAATCATCCGCGGTGGCGCATGGGCGTGGTGAGCGCGCTGCTCGTGGTGGCGGTTGGAAATTTGGTCGTCGGCTTCATCCACTTTTCCGGCAACTGGAGCTTTCATGTGGTGCCGCATTACGTGCGGGCGTTTGGCGAGGGGCGCATCGGCGGCTTCTTCACCAACCCCAACCATCTCGCGGCCTTCTTCTCGTTCATCGTGTTTCTCTGCGCGGGGATTGTCTGCTTCGGACGCGGCAGCGCGACGTGGAAACTGCTGCTGGGATTTTTCGTCGTCGCATTTGCCCTTGGCATGTCGCTGACCGTCAGCCGTGGCGCGCTGCTGGGGCTGACGGGCGGCGGGCTGGTTTTTGCGGCGCTGTCGCTGTGGATCGTGTGGCGCACGCAGCGGCATCTGCTGTGGCGCATCGTGATCGGCGTGGCCGTGCTCGCGGCGCTGGGCGGCGGCGTGCTTTACAAGGTGAACGAGGAGTACCTGCGCAAGCGGATCGACACCCTCGGTGTGACGGTCGATGTGCGCCGTCAGGTATGGCAGGCGGCGCTCGCGCAGCACGGGCAGGCGCGGCATCCGCTGACCGGCGATGGGGCGCGATCGTTCTACGACGCGTGCTTCAAGTTCCGCTCGCCGCAGATGCCGGGCCGGACGCCGGACGCTCTATTCGCGCACAATGAGTATCTGCAGATGCTCGTCGATTACGGATGGCTCGGGCTCGGGCTCGCCGCGCTCGTGGTGGCCACGCATGTCGCAAACGGTCTCCGCTTCCTGCACTGGTTTGCTCATTGGAAGTTCCCCATGGCGGGGCTGATGCCGAGCAACGGCGTGGCGCTCGCGCTCGGCAGCCTCGCAGCGCTGGTGGCGACCATGGTGCATGCGGTGTTTGAATTTCACTGGCATGTCGCGGCAACCGCAGTCACCGGCTCGATGCTCCTCGGCATCCTGGCAAATCCGGGCTTCCAAGGACCCGAGCACAAGCCGGCCCGGATTCCCGGCGTGCGGCCCGGCGTGAAGCTGGCGATGATCGCGGCATCGATAGCGATGCTCGCGGGAGCGATGACGATCGGCCGCGCGGATTACTTTGCGGCCGAGGCCGAGCTGGCGGCGAAGGACGGCGATGCGTTTCGGCAGATCGGACTTCTTGGGCGTGCGGCCGCCATCGACCGGGACAACGGAGAGACGTTCTATCTGCGAGGTCTCGCGTGGATGGATCAAGTCAGCGCCGTGAAGTCAGCGGCAGCCAACCGAAAGGCGCTTGAGAACGCGCGCGCGGATCTGGAGACGGCCGTGAGCAGGAATCCAAACGCCTACCTCTATCCGCTCGCGCTCGCAGATGTGCTCGACGGCATGGGCCGCCCCGAAGACGCGCGCCAGAAAATCGAGAACGCGCTCGCGCTCGCGCCGCAGCACGAGGAGCCGCGCCTCGCGCTGGCGATCCATCACAACCGGCGGAGGGAATGGGCGGCGGCGGAGCGCGCGTATCTCTGGGCGTCGCAGGCCACCGCTGCAAATCTCAACGGCACCATGCGGTGGAGCGACGGCTATTTCACGATGCTGAAGCAGGCCGCGCGCGAGTCCAACCTCAAGACGGCGCGTGCTGAAAAGGCCCCAGCGCACACGGCCGAGTAGAAACGGACAGCACAGCGTGGCGGCGTGCATGCACAAAGGCGGGTGAACAACCCGCCTTTCGTTTTTTTTGCGCGGTTGATTTCTCCGGCAAGCTCGTCAAGTCTCGCCGCCAATGAAAAACGGCCCCAAGATCCTCAGCGGCACGGCGCACCCCGCGCTCGCGCAATCCATCTGCGAGAATCTTGGGGTGGCCCCTTGCTCGGTCACGGTGGACACGTTTCCCGACGGGGAGACGTTTGTGCAGATCAAGGAGAACATCCGCGGCAGTGACGTCTTCATCGTGCAGCCCACCTGTCCGCCGACGAATCAAAACCTGATGGAGCTGCTCATCATGGTGGATGCCGTCCGCCGTGCCAGCGCGCACCGCATCACCGCCGTGCTGCCCTTTTTTGGATATGCTCGGCAGGATCGGAAAGACCGCCCGCGCGTGCCCATCACAGCGAAACTGGTGGCCAATCTTCTCGTGGCCGCCGGCGTCCAGCGCGTGCTGACGATGGATCTGCACGCCGGACAGATCCAGGGGTTCTTCGACATCCCTGTGGATCACTTGTATGCCGCGCCTGTTTTGATCAAGGCCATCCGTGAGCGCGAGATCGGCGATCTCGTCGTCGTCTCGCCTGATGTGGGCGGCATCAAGATGACGCACTCGTATGCCAAGACGCTCGGCGCGCCGATGGCCATCGTGGCCAAGAACCGCATCAGCGCTGACCAGGTCGAGGCCATGAGCATGATCGGCGATGTGCGCGGGAAGAATGTGCTCCTCGTCGATGACCTCACGGAGACGGCGGGCACTCTGACCGCAGCCGCAGGTCTGCTTTTGGAACACGGCGCGAAGAACATTTACGCCGGCGTGTCCCACGGCGTTCTGGGCGAGAAGGGACGGGACCGCATCGCCAAGTCGCCCATCGTGGAATTGTTCGCCACGAACAGCACGCCGCAGGCTCATGGCCCGAAGGTCACCACGCTCGACATCGCGCCATTGCTCAGCCAGGCCATCAAGCGCATCCACGATGATGAGTCGGTGAC
>JANOBO010000193.1:0-11956 GCA_031411695.1 Verrucomicrobiaceae bacterium | reverse complement strand
CATCATGCGTGTGTAGTCTTCAAGGCTCTCTTTCATCAGTCGTGGCTCCATTAGCCACGGTGTCCTCTTTTATGAGGCATCGACTATCCCCGTCTCTCCCGGCCTCTCCGCCTATGGTGTCCTTTTCAATGAGGCACTGCGGAGGCCATCCGCCGTTAATAGACATCTTGCATTGACCAAATCGAAACCGCATAATCCCGCCATGCACGCGCAATTGCTCGAACAAGTCCGCAGCCTACCGGCGAGGGAGCAGGTTGAACTCGTTGATGAGATTCTGGAGGGACTGCCTGTCGAAGAGGAAACGGATGCAGGTCCGAACCTGTCGCCTGCACAGATTGCTGAACTGGAAAGACGGATGGCGGAGCATCTGGCCGATCCGGACTCGGCAATTCCGTGGAGCGAGGTGAAGCGGGGCATTAACGAGCGATTCGGTTTCAACCTATGAAACATGAGCCGGTCTGGCGCGCATCGGCTCGCGAGGACTTTGTGGATGCCGTCGCCTGGTATGGCGACCAGTCGTTTCGTGCAGCCGAGCGTTTTGCCAACAACGTCGATTCGGCGGTGACGTTGATGCTGGAGAATCCGCACAGATTCCCATTTTCGATTCCCGGTTTCCGCTGGGCAAGAGTGAAGGGGTTTCCGTATCAGATCCATTATGCCGAGGTTACCGACCGAGTAGTCATCTTTGCCGTCTGGCATGAGAAACGAGATCGGGATGTTCTGAATCGGCGGTTGCGCTCGACGAGTTGAAATGACATCGAAGACAAAATGCCTGATTTGACCCCCACCATCCTCTACTGCCGCTGCGCCTACGCCCAGGTTGTCCCTCAAGGCGTGAAGGACGCTGTTTTGCAAAAGCTTTGTGACTCGGGCGCGAGCTTTGAATCCGTCTCCGATCTCTGCGAGATGGCCGCGCATCGTGATCCGCGGCTGAAGGCCATCGCAGGATGCGGGAAGCTGCGGATTGCGGCCTGCTATCCGCGTGCGGTGATCGGCTTGTTTCATCAGGCAGGGTCGCCGCTGGCGCAGGACGGTGTGGAGTTTCTCAACATGCGGACGGAGACTGCGGACGACATCGCCGCCAAACTCCTCGCAACTGACTGAAATACTGACCCACTGACGCACCGTCCTACTGAAGCGCTTTCCCAAAATGATCACCCACACCCACCGCCCGCTCCGAGTCGTCCTTTACGAGGGCTCCGGCTCGATTCCGTTGCCTGCTGAATCGCGCTCCAAGGTCATGGCGGCATTGCTCGACAAAGGCTATGCAATCACTCGTGCCACGGCGGGCGCTAGCGCGATGCCGCATGATGACCGGAGCCTGCTGGTGCTTGGCGTGTTTCCAGACCGGAAGGCACCGGCAGTCGAGGATGTTTCGGGCCGGGTGGATGTGCAGACGCGCGACATCACGGACCTTGATGTGAATGGCATCGTCTCGCTCGTGGACAAGGCACGCGGCGAGACGCCGATGAACGAGCCGGGGAAGTGGAAGCCGTGGTTTCCCGTGATCGATTACTCGCGCTGCACGAACTGCATGCAGTGCCTGAGCTTCTGCCTCTTCGATGTCTATGGCGTGAGCGAGGACAACAAGATCCAGGTGCAGAACAACGACAACTGCAAGACCAACTGCCCGGCGTGCAGTCGCGTCTGTCCCGAAGTCGCGATCATGTTCCCCAAGTACCAGCAGGGACCGATCAATGGCGATGTCGTGAACGAGTCCGACGTCGGCCGCGAGAAGATGAAGGTGGATATTTCCTCCCTGCTCGGCGGCGACATCTACGCCGCGCTGAAGACGCGCAGCGAGGCCGCGAAGAGCCGTTTCTCGAAGGAGCGCAGCCCTGATAAGGCGCTGGACGAGAGGAAGAAGTGCCTGACCAAAATGGTGACAGACGGCTTCATCCCCGCCGATGTCCTCGCCTCGCTGCCGTCGCCGGAAGACATCATGCGCAAGGCCGAGGAGGCAAAGGCGCGCGCTGCCGCCGCGCTTTCTGCCCAGACGGAGTGACCGCCGCCCGCGCGCAGGCTGCCGGCGTCGCCCAATCCCTCGCTTGACGAGCCGCCCGTTACCCGCGATGTGCTGCGCGCAGACCGTCGGCTTCGGTCGCGATTGTCCCGTGCGGACTGTTGCGGCCCTCGAAAAACATGCGGCGGCCTCGCCATTAACGAGCGTCCAAGCCCGTTGATGGTACCTAAACCCGACCACCGACCCACGTGTCAGACCATCGCCCTTCCAAACCATCGAAACCCTCTCTCCTCGGCAAGCTCAAGGCCGGCCTCAAACGCATCGTCGGCATCGGAGACAAAAAGAAAACTCACAGCGAGAAGCCGCATGCGGCCAGACCGCACACGGTGAAGCATGACGACAAGCCGCGCGAGAAGGCTCATGACAAGCCGCCGGCACCTCGTGCAAAGGACCACGGCATCCGCATTGAGCGCGATCACGCGCCACGCCCCGAAGGAGAGCGCCCCCGGCGCGAGGAAAGGCCTCGTCGAGAAGGCGAGGAGCGCCCTCGGCGTGAGGGTGGAGAGCGGCCCCGTCGTGATGAGCGCCCACGCCGTGATGGTGCCCGGCCTGAGCGAGGAGGCAGGCCCTCACGCAGCGGACCGCCGCGTCGCGATGACGACGAGCCGCGCGCGCCAAAGGTGAACTACGAAGCGCAGCCCGCGCCCGCTCCGCCGCCCGCGCCTGAAGGCCCATACCCGGAGGCCTTCGAAGTCCTCGGCTATTCAAATGCCGTGCTTGCAGCCATCCGCGACTTTGGCTACACGCAGCCCACAGAGATCCAGGTGAAGGCTGCGCCCATCGTGCTGGCCGGAAAGGATCTCGTCGGCGCCTCGCAGACTGGAACCGGTAAGACTGCCGCGTTCGGCATGCCCGCGCTCACACGTCTTGGCCCACCCGGCAAACTGCGCTGCCTCATCCTCGAGCCCACGCGCGAGCTGGCCGCACAGGTGGTCGAGCACTTTGAGCGACTCGGAAAGCACACGGGCCTGCGCACGCTACTCGTGCATGGCGGCGTGGGCTATGACAAGCAGCGCAAAGGCCTGCAGCAGGGCGTCGATGTCGTCGTGGCCACACCAGGCCGCCTGCTAGATTTCATGCAGGATGGCACAGTCAGCCTCGATTCCATCGAGATCCTCATCCTCGATGAGGTGGATCGGATGCTGGACATGGGCTTCCTCCCCGACGTGCGCCGCATCGTGGAAAGAACACCGAAGTCGCGTCAGACCTTGTTCTTCTCCGCCACCATGCCTGCCCAGATCAAAGGGCTGGCCGAGTGGGCGCTGAAGGAGCCCGAAAGCGTCGAGGTCGGCATTCGCTTCTCGCCGTCAGAAACCGTCAGCCACTACCTCTATCCCGTTGCCAGCAACCAGCGTGAGGAACTGCTGCTGGAACTGCTCCGGCGCACCGACTTCCACAGCGTCATGATCTTCACCCGCACGAAGATGGATGCCGACCGGCTCTACTCTGCCATCCAAGGCGATGCCGAAGGGCACAAGGTCGCCGTCATGCACGGCGACATCTCGCAGAAAGACCGCGAGCGCGCCCTGGCCGACTTCCGTGCCGGCAATGTCGAGGTCATCGTCGCCACAGACGTGGCCGCGCGCGGACTCGACATCAGCGGCGTCACCCACGTCATCAACTTCATGGTGCCCGAGCACTCGGAGGATTACGTCCACCGCATCGGCCGCACCGGCCGCGCGCAGAAGGAGGGCGATGCCTTCACGCTCTTCTCCGCCGAGGAGATCGGCTACGTCCAGTCCATCGAGCGCCTCATCGATCAGAAGATCGAGCGCCGGAAGCTCGACAACTTTGACTACACCTTCACCACCGTCCTCGACGATGAGAAGCGCGCGCTGGACATCATGCGCGGACGAAAGAAGAAAAAAGGGCGACGGTAAACCGGTGCCGCCACTCTCCTGATGAACGGGGAGACTCCCCGCAATTCAATCACGCCATGGATATCCTTGAGCCAGTTCCTCAGCGGATGCGTTTCACGCGGGAGCGATTTGATGCCATGATCGCATCCGCAGTGCTGCATGAAGACGATCGGGTGGAACTCATTGATGGGGAAATCTACGCTCATATGCCTCCAGGATCGAAACACATCGCACGAGTAAACCGCCTTCAGGCAAATCTTATCCTCGCGCTCAAGGAGCGGGCTATTGTCTCCACGCAAAACCCCATGGGCCTGAGCGAATTCTCAGAGCCGCAGCCAGACATCGCCGTGCTAAGGCCGGTGGACGATTTTTATGAAGACCGGCTGGCGGATCCGGCGGACGTGTTCTTTATCGTGGAAGTTTCAGATTCAACCCTCCGCTTTGACCGCGACACGAAGATGCCGCTCTATGCTGCCTGCGACATCGCGGAAGCGTGGCTGCTCGATGTCGGCGCGCGGCGTGTGACGGTCTATCGCAAGCCGGAGGGGGATCGCTACACTGAGCAGGCGAGCTACGGCCCGGCCGATCAGATTCCGCTCACGGCATTTCCGGGTGAGTTCATCGCAGCGTCTGATCTCGGGCTTTGAGCAGAGCGTCGTGTGCCGGGCGCAATATGTGTCCGGCAACGAGCAATTCTTGCAAGACCATCGGCCCGTGCCACGGTTAGAACCGTGCCGTCACCAGCGCACGCCTCCACGGTTTCTTCGCCTCATCGATTTTTCCCAGCCCGATTTTCCCCCAATAAAAATGTCCACCGTCGCCGCACGCTCAGCCCAGCTTCCACCGCCGATCCCCGTGACGGTGCGCCGTTTTCGCCAGCCGAAGAAAAACATCCCGCAGACCAAGATCGAGCGGGATCGAATCCTCGGCGTCGTGCGTGAATACGCGGCGGACGCCGACTTGGTACCGCCGATGCCGCTGGATGAACTCGGCACGCATACGGACAAGGTGATGGCCATTCACGCCATCGATCCCGCATATCGCGACTACACCGGTGTGCTGTTGAGCAACGAACTTTGGCGCGAGTCGCTGGCCACCGTGCCGTTCGAGCGTCGGCTGCTGCTCATGCCGAAGTGTCTGCGCGTGGAGAGCAAGTGCCCGGCGCCGTTTGATGAGTTCGGTCTGCTTTGCAAGCAGTGCGGCCTTTGCACCATCCAGGATTTCCAAAACGAAGCCGAGAAACTCGGCTACGCGGTGCTCGTCGCCGAAGGCAGCGCCATCGTGATGTCGCTCATCCAGACCGGCAAGATCGATGCCATCGTCGGCATCTCGTGCCTGCCGGTGCTCGAGCGCACATTCCCGTATGTCGAGGCGGCTGCCATTCCTGCCGTCGCGGTGCCCTTGCTGCAGGACGATTGCATCGACACCACCGTCGATATCGACTGGGTGTGGGACTACATCCACCTCACCAGCGACGACAAAACGCGCCGCTTGAATTTGAATTCGCTGCACGAGGAGGTGAAGACGTGGTTTACCGCTGAGGCGCTCGATGCCGTGCTCGGCAAGCCGCAAGGCCAGACCGAGGAGATCGGTCGCGATTGGCTCGCGCGCGCCGGCAAGCGCTGGAGGCCGTTTCTCACCGTCGCGGCGTATCAGGCGCTGCGCGATAATCCGGAAGGCGAGCTGTCCGACTCGCTGAAGAAAGCCGCCATCGCCGTCGAGTGCTTCCACAAGGCATCTCTCATCCACGACGACATCGAGGACAACGACGCCGAACGCTACGACGAGCCAACGCTGCACGCCGAGCACGGCATTCCCGTCGCGCTCAACGTCGGCGACCTGCTCATCGGCGAAGGCTATCGGCTGCTCGCCGACAGCGATCTCTCATCCACCATCCGCGCCGCCGCGCTCAAAGTCGCTGCGGAAGGGCAGCGCGAGCTTTGCCGCGGTCAGGGAGCCGAGCTGCTCTGGAACAACAACCCCGTCGCGCTCACGAACACGCAGGTGCTCGAGATTTTCCGCAGCAAGACCGCGCCTGCATTCGAGGTCGCGCTCAAGGTCGGCGCCGCGCTCGCTGGTCGTCTCGACGATGTCGAGGACGCGCTGCATCAGTACAGCGAGGCGCTCGGCATCGCCTACCAGATCCGCGATGACCTCGACGATCTCGGCGACGACTCCGCCGCCGACAACAACGTCTCCATCCGCCCCAGCATCATCCTCGCTCTGCTGCGCGAGCGCGGCAAAGGGGAGGTGAAGGACATCATGGAAGCCCTCTGGAACGGCAAGGTCGAATCACCACCCGACAAGCCAACGATCCGCCAATGGGCACAAGAAAGCGGGGCGCATGAAAAGGCGATGCTGCTGCTCGAGAGCTACAAAGAACAAGCCATCCGCTCCCTCCAGGAAGTGGACATCCCCAATTTGAAAGGCCTCCTCCGCCGCGTGATCGGCAAGATCTTCAACGAACTCGAAATCAAAGGCTGGTGCAGCGACTTCGAGGAGAAGAACCTCACCGACGAGGCGAAGGCAGTGGCGGCGAAGGCTGTGGAGCATCTGCAGCCGGCTGTCGTGAGCTAGCTTCGACTACCGGCTGATCCGACTGACGTTTGCGTCCGGGTGATTTGATCCGGTTTCGAGCCTACGGCGACGGGAGCATGGATGATGCTGGATCCAAACCCTAGCTTCTGATTCACTCCGAATATGAACGAACTGTTTCGTGCGGCGGTCAGGATTGTCACGGGACGGTTTGGCAGACAGGATGTAGAGAGTTTTGATGGTCGGCATCTGGCACTGGGATTGCTCTTTGCGTGGCTGGCTGGCGTCGGCCGCTACTGGGATAATCCAAAGGCGCATCTGCTGCAGCACCTGGGCCTCGGCTCCGTGGGGTATGTCTTTGCGCTGAGTCTGATGATCTGGCTTCTCGGCTTGCCGCTGCGCCCGTCGAACTGGAGCTACCGGCGGCTGGTCACCTTCATCTCGCTGACGGCGCCGCTGGCATTCCTGTATGCGATTCCGGTCGAGCGATTCATGTCGATGAAGGATGCGCGATCCGCCAACATGTGGTTTCTCCTCGTCGTGGCAGTCTGGCGCGTGACATTGTATGGGATGTATCTTTGGAGGGTGACCCCATCTCCGGCTGCTGAGTCGCTGCACCATGCTTTTGCTGCCACTGGCGCTCATTGTTACTGCGCTGAGCTTACTCAATCTGGAGCATGTGGTTTTCAATTTCATGGGCGGCCTGGAAGACACAGAGAAGTCCAGCGGTGATGAAGCGTATGGCGTCGTGGTCATGCTCACGATGTTAAGCTGGCTGTTGTCACCAGTTCTGTTGATCGCCTATGTGACTTCCATTGTGCGGGAACGCTGAGATCCCGCCATGAAACTCGGATTCATCGCGCTGAGCGGCGTTCGTTGCCAGAATGAGGAACTGATGGCGCTGGGCCTCACGCTTCCAGCATTCGTCGCGCGCAGCCGTGTGATCGCATCGCTGCCGAGTCTGGGTCTGCTGACGCTGGCGGGTCTGACGCCACAGCACATTGAAGTGGAGTACCTCGAGTTGCCCCAACCCGATTCGGCCTCCTCCCTGCCGGGTGACTTCGATGTGGTCGCCATCAGCAGTTTCTCGGCGCAGATCAAAGAGGCCTATCGGCTCGCCGACCGATACCGCGCGGCTGGCGTCACGGTTATTCTCGGAGGGTTGCATGTTAGCGCCTGCCCCGACGAGGCAGCGGCTCATGCGGACGCAGTCGTCATCGGCGAGGGGGAACCTGTATGGCCCCGGCTTGTGGATGATCTGCGGCGCAATGCACTGCAACCACGTTACGACGCGCGTGGTTCGTCCTTTGACCTGTGCGCCGCACCCATGCCGCGGTTTGAATTGCTGGATCCGAATCACTACAACCGCATCACCGTGCAAACCCAGCGCGGTTGTCCATTTCGATGCGAGTTCTGCGCCGCGTCCATGCGCATCAGCCTGCGGTACAAGACAAAACCGATTGAGCGAATCCTCGCAGAGATCCATCGCATCACCGAAGCCGATGCTGATGTTGGTCTTCGCTTGGGCGACAAGGAACTTTGCTTGGCCGTCGATGCGCTCGCTAAGGCAGTGGAGCATCTGGAGCCTGCCGTGGTGAGCTGAACGCACCAGCGCCAAACCCAACGGGCGTTTTGCTCCCGAATAGTGGCCGGGTCGGTCAGAGGAGCACCATGGATGGTCGATCCGGGCCGGCGTTTCTGAGCGCCTCAGTTTGCCCGCTCTTACGGGTTCAAGGACGCACGACGGGTCTCAAACCACTTTCGGCCTTTTCGAGTTTCTCGGCGAGGTTTCAAATCACCCGGTCATTTCCGCCATCCACGGGAATCTGCGCACCGGTCACTTTTGCGAACAACGGGGATGCCATGGCGGCGACCATGTTGCCGATGTCTTTGGATTTGATCTCCACCTTCATGAGGTTCTTGGTCTTGTATTCCTCGACCGTCATGCCGTAGCGCGTGGCGCTCTTCTCGAGGGCCTCCGGCGTCCAGAGCTTGGTGTCGAACACGGCGTCCGGGTGGACAATGTTCACCCGCACCTTGTGCGGCGCCAGTTCGAGCGCTGCCACGCGGCAGAGCTGCGTGAGCGCGGCCTTGCTGCATGAGTAGGCGCTGGCGCCAGGGCCGGGCGCCTTGAAGTTGCGGCTGCCAACGAAGACGATGCTGGCATCGACGCCGAGCTTCACGAAGGGGATCACCTTGTTCAGCAGCTTTTGATGGCTTGTAAGGTTGATTGAGATCGTGCGGTCCCAATCCGTCTGCGCCATTGCGTCGATGGGGTCATTTTTCGGGAAGATGCCCGCGTTGCTCACGACGATGTCGATGCCGCCAAACTCACGCACGGTGAAGTCGATGGCGTCCTGCACGGGCTGGTCTTCCGTGAGGTTCACGACGATGCCATGCGCGCCGATCTTCTTCATGATCTCCGGGATGTCCTTGTCGATGTCTAGCCCGACCACCTGCGCGCCTTGCTCGGCCAGCGACTCCGCGATGGCAAAACCAATCCCGGCCGCGCAACCGGTCACGAGCGCGATCTTGCCCTGATGCACTTTGCGCGCCGGGCCTTTGCGCAGCTTGGCTTGTTCCAGGTCCCAGTATTCGATTTCAAAAATGTCCTTCTCCGACAATGGCTCCCACTGACCTGCGGCTTCGGCGAGCGCGATCGTCTTGTGCGTCGCCTCCGCGATGTCGGCGATGACGCCGGCCTCCGTCTTGTTTGCGCCGAAGCTGACGATGCCGCGTCCCGGCCAGATGACGAAGCGCGGCGCGGGATCGAGCATGAGGTGTGCCTCGCTCTTGTTGCGCTCAAAGTAGGCGCGGTAGTCGGCCGCGTATTTCTCGATGCTTCCGGTGATGTCGTCGTCGGAGATGTAAGCCGGAGCGCGCTTGGTGCGGATGCTGTGATCCGGCGTGAGCGGTCCGCGTGTGCCGTGGTCGGCGACGTTCGCGCGATTCGAGTAACCGACCGCAGTGGGAGAGGTGTTTAGATTGGCAATGACGGGAACGCCACGAGCTTTTGACACCGCTTGGCGCAATTCAGCGAGAGCGAGGAGATCGTGCTTCGCCTCGGCGACGGAGGGCTGGAAGCCCTCGCTACGTTTGGCCAGCCAATCCTCCGCCATCGTCACCAGCTCGATTTGCTTCTCGTAACTCGCCTTCGCATCATCGGCGAAAGTGAACAGCCCGTGCTTCAGGAGCACGATGCCTTCGATGCCCTCCTTCCGCAGATCAGTCTTCTGCATGGCCTCATGCACCTGCTTGGCGAGCACGAAGCCGGGCATGACGTATGGCAACACGAGCACGCGTTTGCCGAAGACCTCCTTCACACGCGCCTCGCCGTCCTTCGCGCACGTCAGCGCCGAGATCGCGTTGGCGTGGCTGTGATCGACGAACTTGAAAGGCAGGATCGCGTGCAGGATCGCCTCGATGCTCGCGGCAGGCGCGTTCGGATCCGTCATCGCCACGCGCTGCTGTAGCACCATGTCGCCGTCTGTCATCGTCGGCAGCTCCGCCATTTTAAGCAGCGCCTCCATCCGCACCGGTGCAAAGCCGCCGCGCTCAATGGTCGCGAGATCCCAGCCCGAGCCCTTCACGTAGCAAAGGCTCACCGGCGCGCCGAAGAAATCCTTTTCATCCACCTTCACAGAGGTGTTTCCGCCACCATGCAGCACGAGTTCGGGGTTCCGGCCAAGGAGGCGCGAAGTATAGACACGCTGTCCCAGCGGATCGGTTCCAAACGTGGCGGCTTCGGCGTCATTCCAGAGGGATTTCATGCGCCGTTAGGTAAAGCGGACACTCCTGTCCGCAAGCCGGAATCAGCGTGTCGGACTGGAGCCCCAGGGGGTCGCATCGGTCAAACTCCTTCTCATCCGCTACTTCACGGAAAGCATTTCTCTGAGCGCCGCAAGGTTGGCCACATCATCAAACGCGGCGATCACCGGCATCGCAAATCCATCGACACGCCTCGATTTGATCTGGTGAGTTGCATCCAGCTTGGAGTGCAGTGCATAGATTCCATCCGGGCCGATCCCGTATTGCTCGATCGTGCGCTCATCGGGATCGACAATCCAGTACTCCTCCACGCCATGATCCGCGTAGTCGGTGAACTTTACGGTGCGGTCGTACTTCTCCTTCGATTCCGACAAGACCTCAATGATAAAATCGGGTGCAGGAAACTTCATCTGGTCCGGCGTGATCACGGCGGCTTTCTCGGGTCCGTAGTAGAGCACATCAGGCTCGTAATCGTTGCGCGTGAGGCAGACGAGCGCCTTCTCGAAAAAGACGGAACCGCTCTCGTGCAGAATCGACCAATTGCTCAGTAGATTCAAAATCCGGCCCGTGATCTGAACGTGTTTTGCCTTTGCGGGTGAGTGCATGATGACTTCTCCATTGATGAATTCCGCTTTCTGATTCGGTTCGATCTCGTCGTAGAACCGCTCACGCCGTTCATGTTCGGCAGCCAGCACACGGTCGATCTCGTCGCGATAGCGCGCCAGCCGCGGTGAGTGGAGAAGAGGTTCCAGCAGGGCTTCCATGATGGTGCTGATGATAACTGACGCGGGCAGACTGGCAAACGACTACTCCCGCCGCAGTGCCTCCAGCAACCTGCCGCGCACCGCCACGAATGCGGCGAGCGCACAAGCGGCGAAGCCGAACGCCACGATGCCGAGAAGCAGCGAGCCGAGAAACGCCACCGGCAGGTCACCGCCGCCCTGCTTCAAATTCGGCCACACCGCCAGCGCCGCGCTGATGAGGCCGAGCAGCACCCCGCCCAGGAGCAACGCGACATGCTCACCGAGGATCATCGAGCGTAGCGCGCCTTGTTTAAAGCCCAGCGCCTGCATCAGCCCCAGCTCGCCGCGCCGCTCCAGCACATGCCGCGCGACGAGCACGCCGAGACCCGCTGTGCCGAGCAGCACACCGAGGCCTCCGAGCACCGTGAAGATGCCGATGTACGTGTTCTGCACGCTGTTAAACTCCGCGAGTCGTGCCGCCGCCGATTCGAGTGCAAGGCCGCGGGCTTCGAGCTGTTTGGTGAGTTCGGCGCCCACCGCTTTCATCTGGTCCGGCCCGGCATCGATAAGAGCCAGCTTGTAGCCTGCGGTGTCGGGGAAGCGCTGAAGGAAGGCCTTCTCGTCGATGATCATCTTTCCCTGAAGCACGGATCCCGCGAGCAGACCGACGAGCTTGACGTGCAACTTGCCGCCTTTTCCGTCCTGATATTCGACCGTGTCGCCGACGCCCTTGCCGAGGCCCCACATCGCGGTGGCTTGATCGGCGATGCCCGGCACGGGTGTAGCTCCGCCCGCAAGGGCGTGGTCGTCTGCTTGATCGCTTTCGCCTGACCACGGGCTTGGGCCCGCAGCTACATCCGACCAGCCCCCGCTCACGAAGGAAAATCGTCCTTTGAGCTTGTTCGCGTCAACTCCGACAAGCACCGGAATCTGAGCGCGGTTCAAATTCAAACAGCTCGCGTCATCGCCCTCGCGCACGCGGAAAGGCACGATGCTCGCTTGTTTCATGATTTCCTCATCCAGCCCAA
>JANOBO010000192.1:0-43973 GCA_031411695.1 Verrucomicrobiaceae bacterium | reverse complement strand
CACCATCGCGAACAAGAGCGGCGCGGACGGTGCGACGTCGACGGGTGTCGGGATTTATCTCAATTCCACGCGCAACGTCTCGCTCTCGAACATGAACTTCACCGGCACGTTCGAGAATTTTGGTATCCGGGGCTTTGAGGTCACGAACCTGACGATGCGCGACTCTAACTTCACCGGCATCTTTGGGAATAATGCCGTGTCCCCGACAAGCGAGGCGACGATCCGGTTTGGCAACCAACTCGGTTCCCCCGGCAGCACGGGTGTGAATGGACTCCTCGGAACCGCTTTGTTCCAGGGCTGCAACATCGCGGGGGGTCAAACCGACAACATGGCAATTTACAATAACGCGGCCGGCAATGTGAATCTCACGGTCGAGGACAGCGCCGCGAATCAGGCCATCATCGGCAAGAACGACGAGGACACCGATGGTGGCGGGGCGGATGTGGCCAATGGAAACGACGGAATCCTGATCGAGAATCAAAGCACATCTACGGCCACCATTGTGATCAACGGAGTGCAATTTACAGGTGCGCGCGGGGACCTTTTTCAAAGCATCGCATCCGCGAATACGGGGCAAAACATCACGTTCACGAACAACACGTGTCACAACACGCACAACAATGTCGTCTCGGGCGGGGGCGGTATCACTTTGGCCGGGGGAAACAATGTCTCGAACTACACCGCCACCTATAATATCTCCGGGAATAGCTTTCGCGGCGCCGTGGGCAGCCCGATCTACGTGAACTATTCAGGGCAGACGGCCACGGTCAGCGGCGTCATCCTCAATAACATCATCGGCGTGAATGACGCCGGCAATCCCCAAGCGAGCACTGTGCAAGCGACCACGGGCGCAAGCGGGAATGGCAACGGCATCTGGGTGTCTTCGGAGAAATATGCCGGCACGGGTATCATAACTCACGCCGTCCGCATCGAAAACAACCAGGTCCGAGACGTGACGGGTACCAGCATTTCCCTGCGCGCCAATACGCAGGATGCCGGAGGGTCGTTGCGGCTGGAGGCAACAGTCAAAAACAACATCGTCGAAGAAGTGGGCGAATTCAGCTACAGCGGCATCTACGCCGTCGTCGGAGGGGCGAGTCTGACTACTGACTTTGGCAAGATGGGTCTGGATATCCGGGACAACACGATCAACCTCAATAACTCCAGTGGTGCGGATGGTGACAACAACGCCATAGCCCTAGACCAAATCTCAACGAACGCGCGTTACTATCTTCCCGGCTACGCCGGGTCCGGGCAGGGAGAATTTGCGGGCTCCGGTGGGGCCGGCACCGCGAGCACTGGCATCAGCAACTTTCTCACCGCCGCTCCCCGGAACAACATTCTCACAAATGGCGAGTTCCCCAATGGCCCGCTCCAAGTGGACGCAGTCGCTGTGGTCGGTGTTACCGGGGTGGCATTTACGCTTCCCGTGCCTTTACTTTTCGCACCGAACGAGGCTGCGGCAGTCGCGCCGTCGTCGGTGACAAGGAATCCCGTCGATGCCACGTCAGTAGAATCTAACCCAAGGGCTACCGTAGCCGGGCAACCGCTGATCCCGATCGCCGCAAATAGCGTGCGCCAGTCGGTGACTGCTGCTGAAGCGCAGCAAGCGGGGCAGCCGCCGGTGCACCCTCACGGACGCGTTCTTTCGCAGGCCCAACTCGCCCCACTAGTTTCCGCCGCGCGGGCGCGGTGGGAAGCGTCGGGCCTGAGCGAAGCGCAACTCGCGGCGCTGGACAATGTGATCTATACCGTGGCCGATCTGCCGGGCTGGTATCTCGGCGAGGCTGGTGGCCAGACGGTCCGCGTGGACAGCAACGCGGGCGGCAACGGCTGGTTCATTGACAGCACTCCGATGGAGGACGGGGAGTTTGAGGGAGGTCAAGAGGTCAAGAGTCAAGGAGTCAAGGGCGAGGGCGAGGGCGTGGACCTGCTGACGACGATCATGCACGAGATGGGGCACAGCATCGGATTGTGCGACACTTATTCGAAGCTCCAGCGCAACAGCGTGATGTATGGCTTCCTCACCAAGGGCGAGCGTCGCGTGCCGCGCCCCGGCCAGGCTGCGGGAGCGGTGCCGCACGAGCACGTAACGCCGCACTTCCTCAGCGGCCCCTTGAGCGTCGGCACGCTGCCGCCGGGGAAATCGGTGACGATTGTCTTCGATGTGACGATCAACAATGGCCTGCCGCCAAGCGTGACGCAGGTCTCCAATCAGGGCACGGTGTCCGGCACCAACATCCCCAGTGTGCTCACGGATGATCCGAATGTCGGCGGCACGCTGGACCCAACCATCACGCTGCTGAACTTCCCGCCCGCATTCACCAATGGCCCGCCGCCTGCGGGAGCGCTCGTCGGCACGCCTTACAGCTTCACCTACTCGGTCACCGGCGCTCCCGCGCCGACCTTCAGCGTCACTGCGGGTGCGCTGCCGACGGGCCTCTCGCTGAGCGCCGCTGGAGCCATCACCGGCACGCCGACGGTTGGGGGCACCTTCACGGGCACCGTGACGGCCACGAACTCCGCAGGCACCGACATGCAAAATTTCAGCATCACCGCAGGCCAGGCACCCGCGTTCACGAACGGTCCGCCGTCAGCGTCCGGCACCGTGGGCACGCCTTTCAACTTCACCTACACTTTCACCGGCTCGCCCACCCCCACGCTCAGCGTGACCAGCGGCGCATTGCCGACCGACCTGAGTCTGAGCAGCGCCGGGGTGATCAGCGGCACACCGAGCGCCAGCGGCGTCTTCACCGGAACCGTGACGGCCACCAACTCAGCATCCACGGCCACGCAGAATTTCAGCATCACCATCGGTGGGCCGCCCGCGATCACCAACGGCCCGCCGCCGTCGCCCGCGAGCATTGCCACGCCCTACAACTTCACCTACACCACCAGCGGATCCCCCGCGCCGACTTTCCTGGTGACGGCAGGCGCTCTGCCCACGGGTCTGACGCTGAGCAGCGCGGGTGCCATCACCGGCACACCGACGACGGGAGGCACCTTCACCGGCACGGTCACCGCCAGCAATGGCAGCCTGCCGGATGCCACGCAGAATTTTAGCATCACCGTGCTCGATGCAGTCTCCGTCACGGCGAGCGATGCCTCAGCCACTGAGACACCGGCTGACACGGGTGCCTACACCTTTACGCGCACCAACACGGCCGGCGTGCTGGTGGCGGACTTTCTGTTCGACACGACCCCTGGCACAACTGCGAGCGCGGCGGACTTCACGCTCTCCACCACCACTCCGGGGGCTGCGGTATCCTTCACCGGCACCACGGGCACGGTCACATTCCCTGACACGGTCGGCTCCGTGGTCGTCACGCTCACGGCAACGGTGGAAAGCCCGAACGCCGCAGAACTCGCGGAGACGGTGCAACTCAATGTCGTGGCTCAAGCCGGCGTTTACGGCGTCGGCGCACCGCCGAATGCGACGGTGACCATCGGCGCGAACGGATTCATCGTCGTGAACACGAGCGACAGCGGCGCAGGCTCGCTGCGGCAGGCGGTTCTGAATGCGAACGCCATCGCGGGCACGGACACGATCACTTTCTCCGATGGCACGGGCGGCACGGTGAACTTCACCGACGCCATCGCGGACACCATCACGCTCTCCGGCGGCCAGATCAGCCTCGATACGGACATCACCATCGCCGGTCCGGGCGCGGATTTGTTGAGCGTGCAAAACACAGCGGCGGCCTCCGCGACGAGCCGCGTGTTCCTCGTGCCGACCGGCGTGGCAAAGACCGTGCAGCTCCGCGGGCTGACCATGACGGGCGGCAATTGCACCGGCGTTGCTGGCGGGCTGCTGATCGACAATAGCTCAAACGCCACCGTGTCCGTCATCGCTTGTGCGATCAGCGGCAACACGAGCGCGTTTGTTGGCGGCGGTGTTCGACATCAGTCGGGGACGCTCTCGGTGGTCAACTCCACAATCTCGGGCAATACAGTGACGGGCGCTAACGGCAGTGGCGGCATCGATTCCATTGGCACCGCCCTCACGCTGGTCAACTCGACCCTGACCGGCAACAGCATCACCGGCAGCAACGCCGCGAATGCCGGTGCCATTGGCGCGGGTGCCACGACCACCACCATCCGTGACTGCACCATCACCAACAACAATGGCGTGGGCGGGATCAGTGGCGTGAGACGGTTCGCTGGCACAGCCACCGTGGCCAACAGCATAATCGCTGGCAACGTCAACAACACGACGCGGCCCGACGTGGGCGGCACCTTCACCTCTGCGGGCGGCAACCTCATCGGCAACGCTGGCACCGCCGTCGGCTTCACCAATGGCGTGAACAGCGACCAAGTCGGCACCGGAGCCGCGCCCATCAATCCGCAGCTCGCCTCGCTCGCCAACAACGGCGGACGCACCCAGACCCACGCCCTGCTCGCCAGCAGCACCGCGCTCAATGCCGGCCTCAACGCGCAGATACCCGCCGACACCTTCGATCTCGATGGCGATGCCGACACTGCCGAGCCACTGCCCGTTGACCAGCGCGGCGTGGGCTTCCCCCGCGCCAACGGCACGGTGGACATCGGTGCCTTTGAGCTTGCGGCGGGTCCGGAAATCGCCGTGACGGAAACCGGCGTGGGCAATGTGGCCGATGGCGGCTCGTTCGGCTTTGGCACGGCGGTCGTCGGACAAACGGTCACCAAAACATTTACCATCACCAACAGCGGCACGGCGAATCTCACGCTCGCGAACCTGTCTGTGCCGTCGGGATTCAGCATTGCGGCAAACTTTGGCAGCACCACCGTGGCAGGAGGCGGCGGCACGACCACGTTCCAACTTTCGATGACCACCACAGCGCCCGCCACCCCGAGCGGCACGCTGACCTTTGACAACAACGACAGCGACGAGAACCCGTTCGACTTCACCCTCAGCGGCACGGTCAACAAGGCGGACACCGCCGTCGGCAGCGTCAGCGACGCGCCTGATCCCTCGGTGGTCGGGCAAAGCGTCAGCGTGGGCTGCCAGGTAACAGCGACCGCGCCCGGCAGCGGAACCCTCACCGGCACCGTCACGGCGAGCGATGGTGTGGACAGCAACACCGTGCCCGTGGTATCCGGCGGCACGACCACCATTCCGCTGACGCTCACCACGCCCGGCGTGCGCACCATCACCATCACCTACAGTGGCGACACGAACTTCAACACCAGCTCGAACACCGCCGGCCATTTGGTCAACAAAGCGAACACCACCGCGGCCATCCTCACCGACGCGCCTGATCCCTCGTTGGTCGGGCAGGCCGTCACCGTCACCTACAGCGTCAGCGTCACCGCGCCCGGCAGCGGCACACCGACAGGCAATGTGCTGGTGACAGATGGCGTGGACAGCGCCACGGGCACCGTCGCCGCTGGCAGTGTGAGCCTCACCCTCAACACGCTCGGAGTGCGGACCCTCACCGCGACGTATCAAGGCGACACCAATTTCAACGCCAGCCCGGCATCCCCCGGCGCAGGCCATCAAGTCAACCCTCTCGTAGGTCCCGTATCCTCTCCGTTCGGCGATGTCGTCACCGGCAACGATGCCCCTGACGCCGCAGGCACCGGGAGCATTGGCAAATTTGATGTGCTCCGGCGCGGGGGTGCCCTCGCTGAGAACGGCACGCTGGTCTTCCCCGGCTATCTGCTCGTCGGCTCCGGCTCACCGCCAGTGACCTCCGCCACCTCCCAGGGAATCTGGAAGGACACCGGCAGCGGGCTGAAGCTGCTCTTCCGCAGCGGCACCTCCGCGCCTGGCACCGCGGGTGAGTTTGGTGTGCTGCCACCCATCCCCGCCATCAATGACGCGGGCTTTGTCACCGCGCTCGCCACGCTCAACATCGGCCCCGGCGGTGTCACCGCTAATGATGACACCGGCCTCTGGAGTGAGATCGGCGGCGGCGGAGTGACTCTGCTCATCCGTGAAGGCCAGAGCTTTGGCCTGCCCGGCATCCAGGTCGGCAGCTTCGCCTCAGGCGCCTTTGCCACCGCCAGCACCGGCGTGAACATGGGTGAGCTGGCCTTCTCCATCACCATGAAGGGCACCAGCACCGACACGGCCATCCTCCGCTCCAGCGTCAACGGTGCGGTGGCCGCCGTGCAGATCGTGGCGCGTGAAAACACCGCGATGCCCGGAGTCGGCGGAGAACTCTTCGGCCCGCTGGCCGGCTCCTACTCCGATCCAGCGCACATGGATGCCACGGGGAATCTCGTGTTTGGCGCAGTGACCCAGACAGCGCGGGAAAGCATCTGGTATCAGCCCGTCGCCCCCGCCGGTGGACCGCCCGCCAAAGTGTTCATCACCGGCGAGACCGCCCCGGGCACCAGCGGCGCCACATTCAAGAGCATGAAATCAGCCACCCTCGGCAGCGGTGGAGTGATCACCTTCCGCGGCTTCCTCAACCGCGACGGTGACAACGACGAGAACCTGCGCAACGACGGCATCTGGCGCGGCACCGCGACGAATATCGCGAGCTATGCCCCCATCCTCCGTCGTGGCGATTCTGGTCTCTCGGGCATGGCGGTAGGCTCCAAGGTCGGCAACCTGTGGCACAGTTGGCTGAACAACGCCGATCACGGCGCCTGGATCGGCCAGTATGACGCCAATGGCGACGGCTCCAGCATCCCGGCCGCTGGTGATGTGTACGCCATCTACACGGACATGGGCGGCACGATGGGACTGCTGATCAAAGCAGGCGATGCCGCGCCCGGAGTCGCAGGCGGAACCTTTGCGCTGTATCCCACCTCAGCGTTTGACCTGCCCGTGGTCGGCGGTGCCGGGCAGAGCGAGTTCCTCGCGTTTCTGGGCAAGATAACATTGGGTGGAGGCATCACCTCGGCGAACAATCAAGGCGTGTGGCGCTCGGTCAATGGAGGCGCGCCCAGCCTGTTGCTGCGCAGCGGAGACCCCATGGTCACCACGCAAGGGTCGAAGATCGTGCAGAAGATCGACTTCCCTGGCTCAGGCTCCACGCAGCGCCGGTGGGAACAGCCCGTGATAGACAGCACGGGCCGCGTGCTCCTGTTCGTCACCTTCACGGACGGCTCCACCACCCAAGTGCTCGCCCCGTGATCCTCTCGCGTCGATTCTGATTCGTCGAGCACCGTGGGGACGAGGTAGTGAGGGCCACTTACCTTCACTCGGCGGCGCGGCTGAGGGGGCGAGTAGCCCTCAGCATGTGCGCCGCACCAGCTCGCGCCGCGTCTGACTCCACGAATATTCCTGGAGCCTATTCGGGGGCAGGCCGGACGGTGCGATAAAAGGGGCAGAGCGCCACTTGAATGAGCGGAGATCCGTCTGCGCGCAGAGGTTTTCCCGCTTGCCATCCATGTCTCCGTTTGAATAGTGCGCCCCCGGCTGAAGCCCGGGTTTTCAATGAGCGACGCGCGCAAAAATGAGGAGGAAGTATCCTTCGAGGCAGCCATGGAGCGACTGGACGAAATCGTCTCATCCATGGAAGGCGAGCGCATGTCCCTGGAGGACATGGTGCGCAGCTACGAGGAGGGCGTGCGCCTCCTCCGTGTGTGCCGGGGCCGCATCGACACGGCAAAGCGCCGCGTCGAGCTGATCACCGCCGATCTGGAAGGCGGCAAAGCCGTGCTGACGCCGTTCGATCCAGCCGCCGAAGAGCCCTCCGCCGTAACTATCACGGACGCAGAATCCAAAGCCAAGGGCCGCCGCGGCAAGACTGAATCAAAGACCGATGACATCCGACTCTTCTAATCCGCCGAAATCCGCAGCCCTGCCCCAGATCAAATCGCCCGCCGATCTCAAGGCGCTGTCGCTGGACCAACTGCCAGCGCTCGCCGAGAAAATCCGCCGCGACCTGATCGAGACCCTCGCGGAAACTGGCGGCCACCTCGGGCCCAATCTCGGTGTCGTCGAGCTCAGCATCGCGATGCACCGCGTGTTCGACACTCCAAAGGACAAGTTTGTCTTCGATGTGGCGCATCAGGCCTACGTCCACAAGATGATCACCGGCCGCTGGGACAAGATCCACACCATCCGCCAATACGAAGGGCTCAACGGCTTCTGCCTCCGCACCGAGAGCGAGCACGACTGCTACGGCGCAGGCCACGCCGGCACCGCCATGTCCGCAGCGCTCGGCATGGCCGTCGGCCGTGACTTGAAAGGCACGGACGAGAACGTCGTCGTCGTCGCCGGCGATGCCGCCTTCACCTGCGGCCCCACTTTCGAGGCGCTGAACAATGTCGCCGCGCACACGAAGAAGTTCATCGTCGTGCTGAACGACAACGAATGGTCCATCGACAAAAACGTCGGCGCCATCGCCAAGTACTTCAACGCCATCGCCACGAATCCCGCGTACGCATCGCTGCACCAGAAGGCGGCGGCTTTTGTGGAGAAAGTCGTCGGCAAGGCCGCGCGCCACATCGCCGGCAAGGTGGAAGAAAGCGCGAAGGGCCTGGTGCTCGCCGCCTCGAAGCAGCCCGCGCCGACTTCCAGCGTGATCTTTGAGGAGTTCGGCTTTCGCTACTACGGGCCCATCGACGGCCACGACCTGCCGCTGCTTATCAAGACGTTTGAGTTTCTCAAGAACCAGACCGAGCCCGTGCTGCTGCACATCATCACTGAGAAAGGCCGCGGCTACAAACCTGCGCTGGCTGACCCAGGCAAGTTCCACGGCCTGGGCAAATACAACATCGAGACCGGCGAGGTGCAGTCCACCTCCACACCGACGTACTCGCAGATCTTCGCGCGCAGCGTCACCGACTTTGCAAAGGACGACAAGAAGATCGTCGCCATCACGGCGGCGATGCCCGGCGGCACCGGGCTCTCCGTTTTCAAGAAAGAGCTGCCTGCGCGCTACTACGATGTCGGCATCGCCGAGGAGCACGCCGCCCTTTTCGCGTGCGGTCTGGCCACGCAGGGACTGCGGCCCTTCCTCACGATCTACTCCACCTTCATGCAGCGGGCGTATGACATGATCATCCACGACATGGCCATCCAGAGCCTGCCCGTGCGCATGTGCATGGACCGCGGCGGTCTCTCCGGCGATGACGGCCCCACGCACCACGGCCTTTTTGACATCGCCTACCTGCGGCCCGTGCCCGGCCTCGTCCACATGCAGGCAAAGGATGAGGATGAGTTTGTCGATATGCTCTGGACGATGGCGAACTACGACAAGGGCCCCATCGCCATTCGTTACCCGCGCGGCAGCGGCACCGGCGCGAAGCCGAAGGACAAACCCGTGCTGCTCGAGATCGGCAAGGCGGAAGTCGTCGCTGACGGCACCGATGTCGCGCTGATCGGCCTTGGCTCCATGTTTGAGATGGCCGAGGCCACGAAGAAGCAGCTCGAGGCAAAAGGCCTCTCCGTCGCGCTCATCAATCCGCGCTGGATCAAGCCGCTCGACACGGCGGTGATCGAGACCTTCGCGCGCAAGGTGAAGGTCGTCTGCACCTTCGAGGACCATGTGCTGCACAACGGCTTCGGCTGCGCGGTCATCGAACACTTGAACGAAGCCGGCATCCCCACGCATGTGGAGCGCGTCGGCTGGCCGGATGAGTTCGTTGAGCACGGCAATGTCCCCGCGCTGCGCACGAAGCACGGCCTCACCGCCGATGCCGCCGCGGCAAAGGTGCTGAAGGCGCTCGGCCGCGCGTGACGTGGCGAGCTCGAACGAGCATCCGTCGGCCTGATCCTCACCACACAGGCTGCGCACACTCGCCTATGACGGCAGCGCCTGCTGGCGCTTCGAGCATCCTGTGCTGTAACGGACCTTCGACCACGCGCAGCGATTGCAGATCCGAGACGGCGTTCTCTTCACAAAAGTCAGCACCGGCTTCGGCACCATTCTCCACGCCGCGCAGCTTGGCACGCGCGGCCAGATGTCGCTCCGCAGCTCAGTCACGATTCCCGGCATCAGTTGGTCCCGCAACGACGTTCCTTCCCCTTGGACTTTACGGCGCCCACTCCGGCCGCAGGTGCTGCATCCCAGGGATCAAACTCGGGTCAGTGAGGTGTCACTTTGTAGCACGTGGATCATGCGTTGAGCGAAACGTCGGCACCTGGATGGCGGGCGGCACCACGCCGCTCTTGCGCGTCCAGTAGGTGTGAAACTCGTCTGTCTTCACCTTGTCGTATGTCTTTGAAAGCGGGACGAGCGTGGGGTCATCGGCGGCGCATGCGGCGGGCACGGCGACGGTGCCGTACCAGCCCAGCTCGGTGAGGCCGGTGACGCCGCCGTGGGCAGGCTGACGGTTCGTTTTCGGCCCGAGCACGTCGTGCAGCCACGCCGGGACGAGGGGCGGGTCCGACTCGGTAATCCACGGCAGATTGAAGAGCCACGAATCATGCACATACACGGGCCGCGGCATTCCGGCGAGACTCGCGCGCATGGCGATCACAGCGCGATGATCCACGCGCTCACAGTGACGTGAACGCATCGCATATATCGAGATGAGACCTAGCATGACGAAGACACCCATGAGGACGGGTCGCGACCACGACTTCCAAACTGGAACTGGCGACGCATCGTTCTCCGCGGAGAAAGCCGCATCAAGCAGCAGCAGCATCGTGTACGCGCTGAACGTCCAAAGGTAATGACAGTGCGCGCCGGGCTTCCCGGACGTGAGCACCCCGACGGCGAGCGAGGCGAGGCAAAGCAGCCGCAGCAGCAAATGCACGCCGCCGGGACGCCGCCCGCCCACGAGCATCCAGCCGAGCAGCAGCAGGCCCGCCACGCATTGCGGTGTCTTCATCGCGAGATGCATGAACGGCTTGATCACGCCCTTGGCCGACCAAGACTCGAGCGTGGGGACGAAATAACAATTCTGCCAGTAAAACGTGTTCCGCATTCCGAAGAAGGTCGCCCCGAACAAGGCCCAGAGCGTGACGCAAAAGAACGCGATCTCCTTCCACCGCCGCGCGACGAGGAGATAAAGCACAAACGCCACTGGCACGCCGACTTGCGTCTGGCGGAAACCCCAAGCGCCATAGCAGGCAAGCACGACCGGCACGAGTGACACCAAAGAAAGCGCGCCCCTGTTCTCCCGCCGCACGATCAGCCAGAATGCCAGCAGCTCGAACATGAGCGCGCCGGGATCGCTCTTCAGCGATGTGGGCATCAGCTCCAGCATCGGCCCGAAGGCGACCGCGACCGCCGCGCATAGCAGCGCCGCCGTCACCACGGAGTCGCCCCGCCGCAAAACGCCGCGGCTGATGAACTGCGCGCTGCCAAGGTAAAAGAAGACACCCGCGAGAGCCGATGTGCCGAGCGAGATGTAGGCCGTGACCGTCTGGATCCACTCATCCGCGAGCGACATGGACTTCATGATGAAGTCCGTGACGACCGCGTACGAGCTGTAGAAGAGCCAGTTGTAGTAGCTGCACGAGAATGGAATCTCCCACGCATCGAGGTAGGTGCCGTAGCCGTGGATGCAGGTCCAGAGCGACCAGATCGTGTCGCCTCCGCCCGACTTGTCCTGGATCGCCTCGGTGAGCGAGACCTGCGAGGCGAAGAGGCGCGCATACTGCACGATGAGCAGCGCGAGTACCATCAGTGTCACCAAAAGCCACGCGGTCCTCTGGCGCGGCGAGGTTTCGTGATTCGAAAAAAGGCGGGAGATCATGGGAGAAGACGTTGCGGAGCCGGCGAGCCGGCCCGGAAAGGGGAGGCCCAATTGGTGACCTCAGAATGCCGGTCACTGCAAGATGGAATTTGCGCCCGCTAACCGGCACGCACGTCCGTCGCGGTGAATTCCTTGCGGCTGCGCAACGCCTCCACATAGTGGCGCGCCCACACGAAAAACCTCTCATGGCATCTCTTGTTCAACGCGCGACCAACAAGGCCCAGCGCATCGTCACCCGAAAGCTCACGCAGTTCCGCTCGCCCCTGCGCGCCGCCATCATCGGCTACGGTGGCATCGGCCCCGATCACCTCGACTCCTATGAGCTGTGCGGCGTGGCCAATGTCGTCGCCATCAGCGACATCAATCCAGCCACGCTCGCCCGTGCGCTGATGCGCAAGCCTCACCTGCGCGGCTATCACGATTACCGCCATCTGCTTGAGGAGATCAAACCCGACGTGATCAGCATCTGCACCTGGCCGCAGTCACACGCCGCCATCGCGCGTGCGGCGGCGGAAGCCGGCGTGAAAGGCATCCTGTGCGAGAAACCAATGGCACTCCAAGTGGGCGAGCTGGAGGAGATGGCCGCCATCTGCAAAGAGCGTGGCGTGAAGCTCGCGGTCGGTCATCAGTATCGTTTCAATCCGTGGTACATCCACGCGCGCGATCTCGTGAAGCGCGGCGCGCTCGGAAAACTCACAGCCGTGCGCGGTCACATCAGCGGCGTGCTCGCTGACAACGGGCCGCATCTTCTCGATGCCGTGCGTTTCATTCTCGGCGATGCGCGTCCCATCGAGGCCACCTGCAAATGCGTGCGCGACAAAGGCGGCGTGCGGCAGGGCATGGCCGCGGAGGAGAGCGCCGCAGGTGAAATCGTGTTCGATGGAGGCGTGCGTTTCTCCTTCGTCTCGGGCGACACCGCTCCGACGTTTTTTGGCATCACCCTCGAAGGCAGCGATGGCGTTTTGGAACTCACGCCCTCCAGTCTCGTCGGCACAGGCAGCGTGAAGTCAGAGCAGGTCCTGGGCGCGCAGAATTACAATCTCACGCAGTTCGGCGACTTCATCCGCTGGGTAAAGGGCGGCGCGCCGGGCTACATCGCCGATGCCACGCACGGCGCGCAGTCCGCCGAGCTGGCGCTCGCGCTTTATGAGTCCGCGCGTCTCGGCAGCACGGTCACGCTTCCGCTCTCGAACAAGGGCGACATCATCGCCGCGCTCTACCCCGATGTCGCGCCACCTGCGCCGCCACCATCGACGACGCCGTCCGCGAAGATCAAAGCGCTGCACGTCGATCAACGCCTCGCGCTGCACGGCGGCGCGCGCGCTTATCCTTCGCCGTTCGATGGCTCGCCCACGTTTGGCAAACCCGAGCTGCTCAATCTCACCAAGGTTATTCTCTCTCGCAAACTGAGCTGCACCGAGGGTGACATGGTCGCGCAATGTGAGGATGAGTTTGCCTCGATGTACGGCACGAAGCACGCCGTCGCATCAACGTCCGGCACCGCGGCGATTCATGTCGCGGTCGGCGCGCTCGGCTTGAATCCAGGGGATGAAGTCATCACCACGCCGCTGTCGGACATGGGCACGGTCATCCCCATTCTCGCCTGCAACTGCCTGCCCATCTTTGCCGACATCGACCCTGCCACCGGCAATCTCACCGCCGAGACCATCGCGAGAAAAATCACGCCACAGACGAAGGCGGTCATCGTCGTGCATTTGTTTGGCCGGCCTGTGAATCTCGATCCCATCCTCGCGCTGCTGCGGCCCAAAGGCATCTCCATCATTGAGGACTGCGCGCAGGCGCACTACGCCGACTATCATGGCCGCAAGGTCGGCTCCATCGGCGACCTCGGCTGCTTCAGCCTGCAGCAGTCCAAGCAAATCACCTGCGGCGACGGCGGCATCACCGTGATGAACCGCGATGATCTCGCCGAGCGCGCGGCTTTGTTTTCCGACAAAGGCTGGCTGCGCAGCAAGGCCGGGCGCTCCGGCCGCAATCATTACTTCCTCGGCATGAACTACCGCATGACCGAGCTGCAAGGCGCCGTGGCGCTCGCACAAGCGAAGCGTCTGCCCGGCTACATCCGCGCGCGCCGCGAGAGCGCGAACGAGCTGTCGCGGCTGCTCAGGGAAATCCCCGGCATCATTCTGCCGCCCGATCCAGCGGGCACCGATCCTTCTTGGTGGATGTACGGCTTCTCGATTGATGAGACCAAGCTCGGGATCAGCGTGAAGGATTTTTGCTCCGCGGTGCAAGTCGAAGGCGTGCCCATCGGCGGACAGTACCTACCACAGGCGCTCTTCGAGTATGATGTGATCAAGCATCAGCGCACCTTTGGCGACAGCCGCTTTCCCTTCAGCGCCTTTCCTTACACGCCGCCGCAGATCGAGGATTTCCCCGGTTTCATCGAGTTCAACCGCGCCATGCTGCTCATCAGTTGGAGCCATCACGCGCGGCCTGTGCACGCGCAGGCCATCGCGCGTGCCGTGCGCAAAGTGGTGGAGCAGTTGCCATGTTAAAGCCCGCCAAGAAAGCGGTGAAGCACGTGCTTCGCGCGCTGCGGAGCCGCTGGGTCACGCACGGCTCCCTGGTGAAAGCGCTGCGGGAGATCGGCGTCAGCGAGGGCGGCCTGCTGCTCGTGCATTCATCGCTGTCAAAGCTCGGCTATGTGCCCGGCGGTGCGATAACGGTCATCGGCGCGCTGCGTGAGGTGCTCGGAAAAGAAGGCACGCTCGTGATGCCGGCGCACACTTGGGAGTGGATGAACAAAGGCCTGCGCGTCTTCGATGCCCGCTCAACGCCCGGCTGCGTCGGCGCGCTGCCGGAAGTCTTTCGCAAGCTGCCTGGCACTCTCCGCAGCCTGCATCCCACACATTCCGTCTGCGCCGCCGGCCCTCTCGCGCAATGGCTCTGCGAAGGCCACGAGACGAGCGACACGCCGTGCGGCGAAGGCACGCCGTACGCGAAGCTGCTGGAGAAAGACGGTCAGATTCTCTTTCTCGGCGCGACGCTGGAGTCGAACACATCCTTCCACACGATGGAGGCCGTTTGCGATTTCCCGCATCTCTTGCGACCCGGCGCGGAGTCCTTTGAACTCATCGCGCTCGACGGAAAGACACAGAAGCGCGCCATCACGCAGCACCTCGAAGGCATCGGGCGTCGCTATGACGACATGGAGGAACCGCTGGCCAAAGCCGGCGTGGCGCGGCGAGGTTCTGCGGGTGAGGCGAAGATGCTTCTGCTCCCGGGCATTTCGTTTGCGCAGACCGTGGCGAAGTGGCTGCACGAGGATCCGCTTCACCTGATGGCGGATCGTCATCAACCCATTCCGAGTCCGCGCGCATGAGCCTCGGCAAACATCTCCTGCGAGGCTCGGGCATGAACATGCTCGACCTCGTTGTGAAGACGTTCGCGATGTTCTTCGTCACGCCGCTCATGATCCGGGCGCTCGGTCAGTCGGGCTATGGATCGTGGCTGCTCGTCATGTCAGTGGTCGGCTACTTCTTGATGATCGACATGGGAGTGAGCTTTTCCGCCACGCGATTCCTCGCGGTGGCGCTCGGCCGCAAAGATTCCGGCAGGCAGGGGACGATCCTCGCGGCGTGCAGGCAGTTTTACCGCCTCGCATCCATCGTGGTCGCCGCGCTCACCTTTGCCGCTATGCCGCTCATCCCGTGGCTGGCGAGTCATCCGGAGAACATCTCGCAGCTTTACATCGCGCTCGCTCTCACCGGCAGCGTGACGGCGCTGCGGTTTTACTGGCGGCTGCCGATGATCGTGCTGCGTGCGCATGTGCGCTACGATCTGCAGGCGCAGGCCTCGCTGTGCCGCACGGTTCTTCAAACAGCGGCAATGTGCTGGGCGCTCACTCATGGTGGCGGCGTGCTTCACGTCGCGATCATCCACTCGTGTGGGGAGTGCGTGGAGCTGGCGTTGCAGGCTTTCTTCTCGCGCAAACTCGACCGCCATCTTCGCTCAGAGGCAACAGCGGAGGAAACTCGGACGACGAGACGCGAGCTGTTCGCGTACTCGCGTTCGATCATCGCCGGATCATTTGGCGACAGCATGCGGCTGCAGCTCAATCCCTTCCTCATCGCGAGGATGCAGGGCGTGACGCAAGTTCCCTCGTATTCGATCGGCACACGGCTCATTACGCTGCTCGAGGATGCGGTGAACGCGCTGTTCGGCGGCCAGTTGCTGTCGGCGTTCGGCCAGATTCACGGCGCGGACGAGCCGGAGAAACTGCGCAGCCAATACTTGCGCGTCACGCACATCACCTCGGGATTCAGCGCGGCGGCGATGACGGGCGTGGTGTTTCTGGCGAAGCCATTTCTGCAACGCTGGGTCGGCGACTCACTCGCCTCCGCGCATCTCGTGCTGATGATCCTCGCGGTTCCGTACGCGATCCATTTCATGCAGTTCCCTGCGTACAATCTTCTCTACACGGTGGGCAAGACGCAGTGGATCGTGTGGCTTTGTTTCATCGGCGGACTGTGCAGCGCGGCGCTCAGCGTGGTGCTGGGGCTGGGGCATGGCATGATGGGAGTGGTGCTCGGCTCTGGCATCGAGATGTTCATCTCGCGCGGACTGGTGATGGCGTGGTTCGTGCAGCGCTGCACCGGCGTGAATGCCGCGCGCTATTTGTTGCTGGATGTATTGTGGCCCGGCATCAAGGGCGCTGCGCTGCCCGCGCTCTTCGCCTGGATCGCGTTTCGATTCGTCACGCCGGACTATGGGCGCATCCTGCTCTTCGCCACTGGCTATGCGCTGGTCTTCGTCCTGAGTTTCCCATGGACGGTGATGGACGCTGATGCGCGACGCCTCCTGCGGAGTCACCTTCCTTTCGTCGGCTCGCGCTAGACGTCCGGCGCCACGTTGGACACATAGCCTGCGGAGCCTTCCATCGAGAGCACGCGCGCGGGGATGCCGCCGACCACAGCGCCGGCAGGGACATCGGAGACGACCACGGCGTTCGGCGCGATGACCGCATCGTCACCGATCTTGATGCCGCCGAGAATCGCGGCGCCGCAGCCGAGATAGACTCGATCACCGATCACGGGCACTCCCGGATGCTTGCTGCGGTCGTGGGTTTTGCCAATGGTCACGCCATGACTCAGCGTGCAGTTGCTGCCGATCACGCAGCGCGTGTTCGTGACGATGGAAACCAAGTGGCCGAGATAAAGGCCGCCGCCGATCTGCGACGAATACTCGATGTGTGCCCCGTGGCGGATCTGCATGCGATGATGCTTCCACAGGCACAAGTGATAGAGCCCGTACCGGCTCCACTGCTGGGAGCGCAGATACGCGCACACGCGCATCACCACGGTGTAGCGAAAGCCGCTCTCGCGGAACCATTGCGTTAGAAAATCCCTCCGGCCATGCCCCGCCTCATAGCGATGCTGGTCGGCGGCGATGAGTTTTTTGAGTTCCGGAAAAGTCATGCTCGCGGTGGCGGTGCGCAGATGAAAGTCGCTCCCGGCTCGAAGGCAAGGGCGGTTTCTCACCTCATCACGCTTCACGGAGCACCTTGAAATGGACACTCGTCTTCGGCGCCTCTAGTCTGGCGGCAGCAACACTGAATCCGACCCCGTCGCAACATGTCCATCCGTCCCATCGTCCACGACGCACTTGCCCGCACCTTGGGCGGGCCGGCGCGATGGCTGCACAAGGACAAGCTGCGCGTGCTGATGTTTCACGGCTTCACGGACGGCGATCACGCGGGCATCGAGAACTGTCAGCACAAGCACCTGCACGTGTCAAAATTCGCCGCTCTGCTGGCCCACCTCAGCAGGCACTACCGGGTGATGTCCTTGGACGAGGTCACGCGACGGCTGGGCAATGGAGAGAAACTTCCCGCGAACGCGGCGGTCCTGACCTTCGATGATGGCTTTCTCTCCAACCACACACTTGCCTTCCCGCTGCTGAAGCAGTTCAACATGCCGGCGACGATTTACCTCGCCACGGAGTTTGTGGACGAGAAGAAGCCGATCTGGGTGGACCGGCTCGACTACGCGCTGAACCGCGCAGGAAAGTCGAAGGGCGATCTCGTCAGCGTGAAGCGCCGGCTGAAGGCTCTGCCGCAGGAGGAGGTGCACGATGCGGTGCGACAGGTCGAGGAAGAGCTGGGCTTCCGACTCGAGCGTGCGGATGATCCGGCGGCGCCGGCGATTTATCATCCGCTGAACTGGGATCAAGTGCGCGAGATGAGCCGCACGGGGCTGGTTTCCTTCGGCGCGCACACGCACTCGCATGTCATCCTCGGCCGCAGCACGCCGGCTGTGATCCGCGCGGAGATGCAGCGCTGCAAGGCGATCATCGAGCGCGAGACGGGCGGGCCCTGCCGGCTGTTCTGCTACCCGAACGGAGATGCGGGTGATTTCTCCGAGATCTCGGAGCAGATTATTCGCGAACAGGGATTCCAATCATCCGTCATCACCGTGGGCGGCTTCAACGACACACCGCGCGCGCCGTTCCTCCTCCGGCGGCTCGGCATGACGAATGATCTCAGCCCCGCGCAGGCGGAGCAGTATCTCAGCCACGGTGACGCCTCGTTTCGCGGCTTGTTCGGAAATCTTCTAGCCGCCTAAATCAGGCCGTCGCGCAATTGGGCAAATTTTGCGAGATCGCCGGGCGCGATGGGCAGCACGCTGTCGCACCAGCGCGCGCAGTCCGCAGTCCAGCGCACGCTTTGAGATGGCAGTGAAGGGAAGTGCTCGTGCAGCGGCGGATCATAGACGAGCGAGACGCGGATGCCATTGGCCGCCAGCTTTGCGATGGCTCCCTCGCGCCGCTCAACGAAGAACGGAATGCGCAGCGGAGTGGAGTGGGCGGGCAGGGTCACGCCGGCCGGGAGCGAGCCGGACTCGAGAAACGCGCGGACGCACTCGCGCCTCCGCGCGCCTTCCGTCTCCCATCCTTCAAGTGCGGCTAACGTCGATGCCTGATCATGTGTCGTCGGCATGCATCGGTAAGAGCTTCTGCCTTCACCCAGAAACGCGTCGAAGGCCTTGATGTCCGGCGCGCAACGAATGGCGCGCTCCAGCGCGGCGCGGTCATAAGCGGTGCGGTGACCTGCCGCTGCCGCAGGACAGGAGCGCGGCAGCACTTTTCCTCCGAGCGCGCGCAGCCGGTCGATGAAGCGGCTGCCGAGTCCCTCCCGCATCATGCGCTGCAATGCCTCGCGATCCCTCTCCTGACGAAACAACAGCACACCTCCCGAGCCGCCGAGGTGCTTCGCGAGACTGAAGACGGCACAAGCACCAAAGTCGCCGATGCGCTGTCCTTCCACTGACGTGTCGAACGCATGACATGCGTCCTCGATCAGCACGATGCGGCGGGACTCGGTCTCGGCACACAAGGCGTGCATGTCATCGGGGAGGCCGTAGAGGTTCGTCGTCAGCACCGCATCAATGCCCTGCCAGTGGTCATCCGTCAGCGCGCGCGCATCGAGGTTCCCCGACGCCGGATTCACCGGACCCAACACCGGCTTCATCCCTGCGGCGAGCAGCGCGAGCACCACCTGCTCGCAGGTCACAGGGGAAACCAGCACGCGCGCAGAGGCTGGCAGCGAGTGCCGCAGCGCCAGCCACAGGCCGAAACGACCCGTGGGCACGTAGAGGGCAGGGCGGGACCCGAACCGCTGCGAGAAAAAGGATTCGATTCGCGAGATGAAGTTCATGTCGTCGGATGAGGGCGCATCGCCGTCGGGAGCGGGCAAGCAGCTTGCAGAGATGACTTTCGTATGCAAGAGAACCGGCCTTTTGGCGGACAAGCTCTTCGGTTTTGAGCGGCCGGCGAGAATGATGGGTTCCAAACGATGATCGTTGTCAAAATGCCACTGCGGTTCGGCCTGCACGTCAAAAACATCTGGCTTGCGGACCGCCCCACGACCGGGAGCGCGCTCGGCTTCAGCGTTTACAATGACTGTCTGGCCACGAGGCCGTGCGCCGGTTTTGTGCGCGTGCCGAAGCAGGCATTCTTCCTCGATCTCCGCCATGGCACCGCGCCGCTGATGGAGACGATGAACTCCGACACGCGGTACAAGATCCGCCGCGCTGCGAAGGAGGGTCTCGTCACCGAGCCCGAGCAAAGCGCCGATGCCTTCGCCGAGATGTATGACGCCTTCGCGCGCAGCAAGGAAAACTTCCCGCCGATGCATCGCGGCCGGCTGGGGCTTTACTGGCCGGACATGGTGGTGACCAAGGCGGTCCATGAAGGCGTCACGCTCGGCATGCACGGCTACTTCATCGACCGGCAGACGAAGCGCGGCACGCTGCTGTGGGCTGCCACGCTGTTTCGTGAGGCGACGACGAGCCAGGAGCGGAACACGCTCGCGCGGTTCAACCTCTGCCACTTTTGGAAGGACATCGAGATGGTCGCGGAGCACGGCTGCGACGATTTTGACTTCGGTTATTTCGGCGACACAACGCAGGGGCTGGAGAGCGTGAACAAGTTCAAGCAGCAGTTCCCCGTGCAGCTCAAGGAGGTGAGCAGCTATTACTCGCTTCCCTGGTTCCTGTGGAAGCGCATCCTGGATCGCGGCGATCCGCTTTAGTTCCAACGAACACCGTGTCCTTGTCCGAAATGCCGCCATCGCCGCCAGCATCGAGCACCGCCCCGTCGAAAGGCCGCGTGTTTCTTGTGTCGCATAATTTCCCGCCGACATCCGGACCCGAATCGTCGCTGGTGAAGCTGAACACGCTGGATCTCCTGCGGCGCGGCTGGCGTGTGTCCGTGATGACCACCACAATGGAGCACATGCATCAGGGCATGGATCGCGGGATGCTCGACGGCCTGCCCGCCGACCTCGAGGTGATCCGCACGCCGAGCTATGACGCGGTGCTGCGCAAGCGCTGGCCGCGCCTCGCGCGCATCGTGCTCACCGTTCTTCATCAGTGGATCATGCCGGAGATCTTCTTATTCTGGCTGTTTTCCTCTGTGCCTGCGGGCAAGCGCTGGCTGAAAAAAAATCGTCCGGCCCTCATCTATTCGCGCGCGACGAAGCATGTGAGCAATGTGACAGCGTGGTTCCTCAAACGCGCGACCGGCCTGCCATGGATCGCGCACATCAGCGATCCGTGGCTGGGCGAGCCGATGAACCGCTTTCAGATCTGGATCGGCTGGCAACTGGAGAGCCGCGTGTTTCGCGAGGCGGACCTCATCGTCATCGTGAGCACTAAGCTCGCCGAGCGGCTGCTGGGCCAGTATCCGTGGGCGCGCGACAAGGTGCGCATCATCCCGCACGGCTACGCGCCGCTGGAGAAGCCGCCCGCACCCGTGGCGGGTGCCGGCACGCGCGCGCTGCACGCGCTTCATGCGGGCTCCTTTATTCCAGGGCTGCGTGATCCCGACAAGCTCTTTGCCGGGCTCGCGCTGCTGAATGAGAAGCGCGCGCTCGAGGGCCGGCTGAAGCTGACCTTCGTCGGCGAGGACACGGCGCGCTACCAGGCGCAGGCGGACGCGCTGGGGCTGACCCGAGTCGTGGAGCTGCTGCCGTCGGTCTCATTTCAAAAGTGCCAGGAGATGATCGATCAGAGCGATTTGCTTCTCGTGCTCGACACACCGGGCTTCGGCGGGATTTTCCTGCCGACAAAGCTCATCGAGTACCTGCCTTATTCCAAACCTGTGCTCGGCCTGACCGAACCTGACAGCGCCGTGCATGATGTGCTGCGGGAGTGCGACCTGGCCTATGCCGACCTGAGCAAGCCCGCGGACATTGCCGCTGAGTTTGAGCGGTTGCTCGCACAGTGGGAAGCTGGGGATTGGGATGTGTCAGCGAAATCGCGCGAGGCTGCCTTGCGGTTTCGAATCGATCACGTGAACGAGAGGCTCGACGAGCTTCTTGAGTCGCTCGTCTCACGGACGATGTAGGCGGGCGCCTCCTCACGAGGTCAGTGCCGGGAAATCACAGCGGCTTCTCGCACAGGTAGCCGACAGGACACGCGGCAAAGGTGGGATCATTCACGTCGCGATACGCGCCTTGTTTGTCCACAGCGCGCACGTTGATAAAGCCGGTGGCGGCGAGTTGCCTGGCCTGTTTGTCCGGCGTGATCAAATACCGCAGGAGACGGAAATTGTGTCCGGGATCGATGCGGATCGAGTAGTCGTCGTGGAACTCCTGCGCGGGCAGGCGCGAGACGTAGTTGCGGCAGGCGGAGAGGAATTCCTTCGCGCCGTAGAGGACGTTTCGTGGCGTCAGCTTCAGATCCATGTTCTTGATGGCTTCCATCGACCACGGCTTGGCCGGAAGCTTCCGACCGTTGGCGGATGAGAAAACAAAGCGGCCGCCGGGCCTTAGCAGCCGGAAGACTTCGGCGAGAACCTGAAGGCGGCCCTCGTGGCTCACGCTGTCGATGCCATTCCAGGAGAACAGAACGAAATCAAATTCGCCGTCCGCAAATTCCTTCATGTCACGCGCATCGGCCACGCGGAAATCCATTCCGGGGAACCTTTTCACGCAGCAGTCCACCATCGCGGCGGCGTAATCGACGCCGACATAGCGCGCTGGTTTGTACGCCATGAGAAATGGCGTGGTGCGACCGGCGCCGACTCCAATGTCGAGCACGCGCGCGCCGGCGAGGCCGGGGCCGACCTCGCGCATCAGCGTCTCCTCGCCGAAGAGCAGGCTGTTGCGGTTGGCGTAATAGCCGACGGTCTCGGTGTCCTCGTAGAGTTCGTGGCTGAAGTCGGTGACCATGGATGAGCGGGTGAGATTGGCGCGCAACGTGTCCGCAGGGGCCGGGGCGTCAAGGCAGTTACCGCCCGGCCCGCGTGCGGGCCTTCAATGCCTTCAGGAAGAGATAGAGGCGGCCGCGCGGGGATTTCCCGTTGGCGCCATGCACGCTGACCATGTCACGCGCGGCATCGCTCCATTCCGTTTTGTAGGACGCGGCGCCGCCGAGGAAGTCGTACTCGCTGAGGCCCTGCGCCATGCACTGCTTCATGACGTGCGTGAGCATCATCTTGCCGGCGCTGTGCTTCTCCCATTCGGGGACCCAGCCGCCTTGAAAGCTCCAGCCTTTGCCGCCATATGCGAAGTCGTAGCGGCCGGCGATGATCGCGCCATCGGCCTCGAGAAAGATGAGCAGCAGATGACCCCGCTCGTGCAGACGGGCGGCGACGCGGTCATGAAAGCGGATGTAGCGCTCGGAGAGAAAGCTCTGCCGCTTCTCACCCCAGCGGGATTCGTTTAACTCCCGGATCTTCCTCATGCCGTCCGCCACGCTGAAATCGCGGCCGGCGATGCGCACGGTGATCGCGTGGTCGCGATGAAATTTGTTCCAGCGCTGGCGAAACTTCGCGCGCTGCTGATCCAGAAAGGCCTCCCAATCGGGTGGCAGCGTGAGGTAGGGCGCGGTCGTCGTGACGGTGACGGCGAGTGGCGATCGTTGGCGTGCGAACTCGGAGGTGAGCAAAGGGATGGTCACCGAGTCAGCGCGCATGGAGTCGAACTGGAGAATGTCCCAGTCTGCCGCGAGCTGGGAGTGGATGTGGTGGCAAAATGCCCGCGTCACTTGCGGCTCGAAGCCACGACGGAGAATCCAGTCGAGATACTCGGAGGCGGTGTCGGCCTTTTGACCGATGAGCAGCAGCCGGCGCAGGTGTCTGCCAAATTTGCCGGCGCCGCGATCGATCATCATCGGTGCGACGCCGAGAAGCCGGCCGGCGTGATCGTGCGCGGTGAGGATCACCCAATCGCCGCCGTCGCCATACACGTCGAGCCAGGTGTCGAGCCATTCCCAGCAGAGAAAGAGGGCGTCGGCGGGGCTGTCGGACAGAAGCTCGCGCCACGAGACTTCGAGCGCCTTCCACTCCGCCGGGCCGCTGATCCGGCGCACTTGAATCTCAGATGATGTTGTCAGGACCGCTTGCGGCATGTTGTGTGGTCGGATGGTGCGAGCTCAAATACAACCTTCGACGCTGGCGGGCAATTCATGAGTCTGGCGCAACGCTTTTTAATTCCCCTGAAGGACACGCTGCGCTACTCGCCTGCCGGTCGCAGCGCCCTCGGTCGGCTGAATTACCTGAGGGCCGTGACACGAGCTGATCCCTCCGCGAGGGCTGCCGGACTCGCAAAAGCGCTGACGCAGGCGGGGTCGGAGGCGGCGATCGCCACATGCACGCGTGCGCTGTCGAAGAGTCCCGGATTTGAGGACGAGGCCGTGTGGCTGGGCGCGTTGGAGCGCTTTTCGAGGTATCCGCAGCTGGTGAAAAGGGATCCGCTGCTGACGCGAAGCGTGGTGCTGAAGTCGCCAAATGAATCAGGCGAGAAGGGCGTGCTGCTGATGACCTTCGAGTACAACTGGGCGCGGCTTTTCATGGGCATTCCGGAGCCGGACTTTCGCTGGATCGACGAGCGCTACGATTTGATCTTGTCCACGAGCTGGTCGCCCACGGATTACGCGTTGCTCGGGCTGGCGTTGGCACGTGTGAAGGGCACCGTGTTTGTGCAGAGCTGCAATCACGGCGAGATCCGCGCGATCGAGGGATTGCACCCGCGGATCAAATGCCTGCCGACACTGCCGTGTGACTGGATCAATCCCGCGCTGTATGAACCGAAGCCATTTGCAGAGCGCAGGACGGACATCGTGATGGTGGCAAACTGGGGAGAGTTCAAACGGCACTGGGAGCTGTTTGCCGCGCTGGCGAAGATGCCGCGTGATTTGAAGGTGGTGCTCATCGGCCAGCGTGAACCGGGACGCAGCCGGGATGACATCCGCCAGCTCGCGCGCGTTTTTGGCGCGCATCAGGAGATCCAGATTCATGAGTCCATCTCCATCGCGCAGGTGGCCGCGCAACAGTGCGATGCAAAGGTGTCCTTGATCCTGACGAGGCGGGAGGGCTGCTGCGTGGCGGCGGTGGAAAGCCTCTTTGCCGGATGCGCGCTGGCGATGCGTGCGGACGCGCATGTGGGGCCGCTGGCGTACATCAACGAACATACGGGAAGGCGGCTGCGTCCGGGGCACATCGCGGAAGATTTGATGACGTTGCTGAACGAGATCGCGCACATGGAACCGCAAAACTGGGCCGCCGAAAACCTGGCCTGTCATGTTTCCTGGGGGAAACTCAACGCGCTGTTGAAGGCCGAGGCGCAGGGCAGGGACCTGCCATGGACCGCTGACATCGCGCAGCCTCAATGGCGTCCGCATCCGACATTCGCAGACGAGGCAGAGCGCGAGGCGCTGCGCCCTGCGTATGCGGAGCTGCATCGTCGTTTTCCAAAAGTCTTTCCGACCGATCTCATCACGGAGAGCTGGAGATGAGCCTGGAGCGCACGCTCAGCCAGGCTCGTTTCCGTAGCGGATTCTCTTGGAGAGCGCTTGCGACGGGCGCTCGATGAATCGGTGAGCCAACGCAGCAATGAGAATGGAGATTCCGATTGCCGCCAGCCAAAGGAGAAAATGGCCGCCTGGCGTTTTGAAATAGAGCATGCCGCCGCGAATCACCACCCAGACCACGGGAAGCTGAAGCACATAGAGCGAGTACGAGAGCGCCCCAAACGTGGACAGCCAGTTTTTGCGGGGAGTCCAAAAGGCGACGAACGCGGCGGTGCATGCGGAGGCCAATGCGCTGGAGGGATCGTTGTGAAGGCTGAACATGGCGGTCGTCGCCAGCGCACCGATCACGGCCGCGCCTGCGTGAAGGAATTTCGCATGCCACATGAACACGACGAGGCCGAGGGCGAAGAGCGCGGCGAAATTGCTGAGGCTGTACTGCGGCTGGGCAGGGAAGATGGACGGAAGCGCGAGCAGCACCGGAACGAAGACGCCGAGAATTGCCCCCGCCCGCCTGATGACAGCGATGAGGGTGGGAAACAGCAACCCGAGGAGCAGGTAAAATTGAAACTCCACCCCAAGCGTCCAGAAAACGGGGTTCAGCCAGTTCTCGCTCGAGAATGGAATCAGATAGAGAAAGTGCAGAGCAATCTGCCGCACGGTCGGCGTCCACGCCTCGCCAGGGAACTGAGGCAGGCGTGTCTGGATGTAGAATACCAGACCGGCAAAAAGAACGGCAACCAGATAGACAGGCTCCAGCCGGACGAGACGCTTGGACAGGAAGAGAGGAAGCTGGCGGGTGCGATAGCGCGCAACATGAAGGGACCAAGGCAAGGTAAAACCGGAGATGACAAAAAACGCGGCGACCCCTTCATGAGGGAAGCCGCCGAGAAAACGCAGCGCGGCTGGAAGCTGCAAGTCCGGCCGATAAAACGTGGCGTGAGCCAGGAGCACGAGCAGCACGGCGATGCCGCGGATGATCTGCACGGATTCAAAATATTTGACCGGTTGCGATTGGTTTTCTCGGTGGGAGAGGAGAATCACCATGAGGTGCTGGCTTGGGAGAGTGCTTGGTCGGATGCTGAGGGGTGGTCCGCTCATCCGGCCGCTGGTGTCGCATCGGACGGGCGTGTGATCAACCCTTGTGTTGGCGGAGAATTCGGTTTGTCCCGGTTGCAATCGGCGTGCCGAATGAAATAGGGTCGCGCCGCAGGGAAGTGCCGCTCCGTGATGGAGCCGCGCCCATGGAAAAAGATGGGACAAGGACGAATCGCAAACTTTATCGCGGCCAAGTTCGCAGCCGTAAACGAGGGGCTTCAGACTCATGATGGCCGCGTGCACTTGGTCAGCGGCTGTGTGGGCCTTTTACGCTGGGCGCTGCGCTGGACCACGATCGCGTATCTTGCGGGCTTGATCGTGACGTTTGTGCTGATGAGGTGGGTCGGGGAGAGAAATGTCTTTTTCGCATTCTGCATCTACCTGCCGCCGGTGCTGTGGTTTCTGCCGGCGTTCGTCTTGGTGCCGGCCTGCCTGTTGATTTGGGAATGGCGGGCGTTGGTCGCCAGCGCGGTGTGCATCACGGTTTCCTTGATTGCGTTCCTCCAGTGGAAGCCGTTTCCAAAAGCCGCCTTTCCGGGAGATGGCGGAGGGAAGGGCCGATTCGTCGTGCTGACCAACAACCGGGGACAACACGGCAAAGGCAGCATGAAGCCATTCAAGGAAACCGTCCGGCCTGACGTGATGGCCTTTCAGGAAGGTGGCGGGCTGGCTGCAGGTTATCTCGCAGATCCGGCCTATGCGGAGTTCAAGCACGGACAGAGCATCGGCGAGTTCACGCTGATGAGCAGGCATCCCATTCTCTCGCAGGAACTGGTCACGGTGTCCGTTCGCTCTGCGGTTGCCACGCCCGGCGGCCAGAACGCGGAGCCGGAGAAGAAGGAAGCGGTGACGGTAGCCGCGCGCTTTGTCATCGATGTGAACGGCACCCACGTCGTCATCTACAATGTGCATCTGCCGACTCCCCGCGAAACTCTCGCATCGTATCGGCTGGGCGGATTTCTCTACGGACTGGTCGGCATCCCCGGAACAAGATTCGGCACCAGACGAGCGGAGAATCAACGCGGCTGGGACCAGCGCATCGAGATGGTGAATCAACTGCTGGGAAGGGCAAAAAAAGAAACGACGGCGACGATCGTCACGGGTGATTTTAACATGCCAGGCATCGGCTACTGCCATCAACGAATGCGCGATGCATTTTGGGACGCGCACTGCGAGGCAGGGTCTGGATTCGGATTCACGTTTCCTGGCACCAGCCGGAATCCACTTTCACTCGGACAGCCTTGGATGCGAATCGATCACGTCTTTGCGGACAAGGCGCATTGGCGGGTGACTGCCTCGCTCAGCGAGCCTGACCGCCCGTCACAGCATCGCGCGACGGCGGCCGCATTGGAGCTTCGATGATTGAAGGGCGGGCCCCAAACTGATTCGGGGCTGCTTGCGCAAATTGCATCGACGCGCAAAAGGTGGTGACGCCCGTGCTTCGAATGACGGCGCATCGCGGCATGAAAAAGCCCTGTGAGGCATTGCACCCCACAGGGCTTCTTTAGACGATCAAAGCCGTCTTAGTTGCAGCCGGGAAGACTACTTCTTCTTCTTGGCGGCTTTCTTTGCGGGCTTCTTCGCTGCTTTCTTTGCTGCTTTCTTGGCCATGGTATTACTCCTTGTTGTTTTGTTGTTGGTTGCGTTTGTTTTTTTGGCCGGGGATACGGCGGACCTCGCGGCTGTTTTTGAGACAGCCGGCTTGGCGGCGCTTTTTCCACGGACATTCTTGGGGGCGGCGGCATTGGCCGCTGCGCGCTTCTCTTCAATGGCAGCCTGGGCTGCCGCGAGACGAGCGACGGGAACACGATAAGGACTGCAGCTCACATAGTTGAGACCGAGGCGATGGCAGAACTTCACACTGTCAGGATCACCGCCGTGCTCACCGCAGATGCCGAGCTTGATGCCGGGATTGGTGCTGCGGCCTTTGTCGATCGCGATGCGCATGAGCTGGCCCACACCTGTTTGATCGAGCGTGGCGAACGGATTCTTTTTGAAGATCTCGTTCTCCGTGTAAGGCACGAGGAAGTTACCCATGTCATCACGACTGATGCCGAGTGTGGTCTGAGTGAGGTCGTTGGTGCCGAAGCTGAAGAACTGCGCGGTCTGCGCGATCTCATCAGCGGTGAGTGCTCCACGCGGCACTTCAATCATTGTGCCGACGAGATAATCGAGCTTCACATTTTTCTCTTCCATCACCATTTTCGCGACATGATGCACGATTTCCACTTGGAGGTCGAGTTCTTTCTTGAAGCCGACGAGAGGAATCATCACCTCCGGTTTCACCTTGATTCCTTTTTTCGAAACAGCAGCCGCAGCTTCAAAGATCGCGCGCGCCTGCATCTCCGTGATCTCAGGATAAGCGACGCCGAGACGGCAACCGCGATGCCCAAGCATCGGATTGAATTCGTGCAGCGCATTCACGCGCGACTGGATCTTCTCCACGCTCATTCCGATTTTCTTCGCGAGATCTTTTTGCTGATCTTCGGAGTGAGGAAGGAACTCGTGAAGCGGAGGATCGAGAAGACGAATGGTCGCGGGCATTCCCTTCAACGCCTCGAAGATTCCGGTGAAATCTTCGCGCTGATAAGGAAGGAGCTTCGCGAGTGCGGCGCGGCGATCTGATTCCGTGTCGGCAAGAATCATCTCGCGCATTGCATCAATGCGGTCGCCTTCAAAGAACATGTGCTCCGTGCGGGTGAGGCCGATGCCCTGCGCGCCGAACGCGATTGCGTTCTGCGTTTGCTCCGGGTTGTCGGCATTCGTGCGCACCTGCAGGCGCGCAGCCTTGCCGCACCAGACCATGAGCTGTTGGAAGGCCTTGAACTTCTCGGTGGATTGCGCGGCCTTGTCCCCGTGCAACATGCCGGTGATGATTTCAGACGGCGCGGTCTTCAATTGGCCGCCGTAAACGGTGCCGCTCGTGCCGTCGATCGAAAGGTGATCACCTTCTTTGAAAGTCTCACCCGCGACTGACACAGTCTTCTTGTCATAGTCGATGCTGAGAGCGGAAGCACCGCAGATACACACCTTGCCCATCTGGCGGGCGACGAGGGCCGCGTGTGAGGACACTCCACCTTTCGCCGTGAGGATGCCTTCGGCCGCGATCATGCCGCGAAGGTCTTCGGGGCTGGTCTCGTTGCGGACGAGAAGCACCTTCTCGCCTCTGGCCTCGGCGGCAGCGGCGCGGTCAGCATTGAGATAAATTTTGCCTGAAGCGGCACCAGGACCGGCAGGCAGGCCTTTGGCGAGTTCCTTGGCCTTCTTGAGATCGGCGAGATCGAAGATGGGGGCCAGCAATTGATCGAGCTGATCCGCCGGATTGCGAAGCACGGCAGTTTCCCAGTCGATGAGTTTTTCCTTCACCATGTCCATCGAGAACTTCAACGCTGCGGCGGCAGTGCGCTTCCCATTGCGTGTCTGAAGCATGAACAGCTTCCCTTCCTGGATGGTGAACTCGACATCTTGCACGTCCTTGAAATGCTTTTCGAGGATCGCGCGAACCTTCATAAGCTCCGCGTATGACTTCGGCATTTGCTTCTGGAGTTCCAGCACAGGCTCCGGGGTGCGCACGCCTGCGACGACGTCCTCACCTTGCGCGTTGATCAGGAACTCACCGTAAAACTCGTCGTTGCCGTTTGCGGGATTGCGCGTGAAGGCGACGCCCGAGCCCGATGTCTCGCCGGTGTTGCCGTAAACCATCGCCTGAACATTCACCGCCGTGCCCCACTCGGCCGGGATGTTGTACTTTCGGCGATAGACAATCGCACGGTCGTTCATCCAACTTCCGAACACCGCGCCTGCGGCGCCGCGAAGCTGGTCCCATGGGTCGCTCGGAAAGGTATGCTTGGTGCGCTCCTTCACCAGTTGCTTGAAGCGCTTCACCAACTCCTGCTGGTCTGCGGCGGTAAGCTTTGAATCTTCAATGTCAGAATGGTACTTCTCGTGTTTGAATGTCTCGATCACCACTTCAAACGGTTCATGGTCCTCGCCTTCGCGTTTTTGCACGCCCAGCACGACGTCTCCATACATCTGAACAAAGCGGCGGTAGCAATCCCACGCGAAGCGCTCGTTCTTCGTGGCTTTGGCCAACGAGATGACCGTCTGGTCATTCAGGCCGAGATTCAAAATCGTGTCCATCATCCCGGGCATCGAATCGCGCGCGCCGGAACGAACAGCGACAAGCAGAGGCATGCCGCTCGCATCGCCGAATTTGCAGCCCATGATTTTCTCCATCGCGGCGATGCCGGACTTCATCTGCGCATCAAGCGCCGTGGGATAGGAGCGCTTGTTCGCATAGTAGTATGTACACACTTCGGTCGAAATCGTGAAGCCGGGAGGCACTGGAAGTCCGATGCGGCTCATCTCCGCCAAGTTTGCGCCCTTCCCACCTAGGAGGGCTTTCATTGATCCGTCGCCGTCCGCTTTCCCTGCTCCGAAGTTGTAAACGTACTTGCTGCTCTTGTTGCCTTTGTTTGCCATAGATTTTTTCGGGCTGTTGTTGAGGCCCGTGGTGTGAGAGATGAGATGAATTGATGAATTGACCGGCGATTAATATTCGGTGTTTCATTTGAAGCAAGCGCAAGTTCGAGATCGAAAACCATCGCGCTCCGTCATGCAGCAAGCGCGTCTATCACGATGTGATTCAAGACATGCCGATGGCATCGCGAGTTGAGAAGGTGAGCTCACGAATAGGGGGGTGTTACGCGACGGTCGCTCAGCGGAGGCCAAAGCAGTGCGTGAGCAGGAGACGTCATCCATGCGCCTGGCTGGATCGTCGCCAATTGAAAATCTCCGACGCGCCGCGACTTCTTTTGTGTTCAGCGTTGACTTGCGGAACGAAATTCAGCTAATATCGGAATCGTCTCCAACACCGAAAATCAAAGGAGATAAACCCGCCACCGTCTCATCATGAAAACAGCACGTCCGCCAAAGCATCGTCAAGCTTTCACCCTCATTGAGTTGCTCGTGGTGATCACGATCATCGGCATCCTTGCCAGCATCGCGTTTCCCGTGGTGGGTTCTGTGATGGAGAGGGCCAGAAAAGTGAGGACGCTAGCTGTTATCAAGGAATTGCAGGTGGCAATCAAAGGCTACCAGACGGAGTACAACCGTTATCCTTCCGAGACGACTGGCAGCGACTCCAATACGAAGACCAGTGCGGGCGATCCGTTGATTGCGATTTTGTACGCTAGCGAGAGCCAGACGAAAATGAACGGGAGAGGCATCAAGTACCTCGAGCTGCCCATGGCCAAGAATGGGAAGGGCGGCCTTGTCGGCGCAACTGCTGACTCATATTCCCTCGTGGATGACTGGGGTCAGCCTTACGCAGTGGTCATGGACACGAGCGGAGATGAGAGGGTGGACAATCCCGATGTGCAGAATGAGGAGTCGAAGATCTCAGCGACAGCGCCGCCACAGTTGCCGATGGGAGTGGTGATTTACAGCTTCGGCCCAGATGGCGCGAAGAAGCAGACTCCCTCGAAGGACGACCTGACCTCTTGGCGCGGTTAGAGCTTTCGTCGGCGGCGCACAGCGTTGCTGGATGGTGCCGCGCCGCGTCTTGTCTTCACTCTCGCTTTAGCGAATGGCGCGCGGCTGCGGATCGTCCGTCAGTTGTCCCTGCTTGAGCTTGGATTTCAAGCGTGTCCAAAAATCCTCCGTATCGGGGACGGCGGCAGTGGGCGCGGGAGCTGCGGGTGGAGGAGCCGTTCTCGGCGGGCGGGCACCTGTGCTGACTTCAGGGGGTGCTTTCTGAACGGGAGGCAGCGGTTTCACGGCCGGTCTGCCGAGTGCGGGCTTGATCGCTTTGCCTCCTTGCGGATTGAGCACCACGGTCGGCAGATTGCCTGCGGCGATCACACTCGGAAACACGGGGATCGTCAACCCCTTGCCGGAGGGAGCCGCCTTATCGCGGTCAGCGAGAGACTTGCCGTACCCTGCGAACGTGTTCACCGGCATCTCGAATCGTTGCAAGTTCGACGACAATTTTCGATGGGCATTAATGAACTGGGTGGGGCTGTAGTAGTTTGAGTAGTCGCGCGCAAACTGCGAGCGGTTCATTCCAATCTGGAGATTCTTGCGCACCTCCAGGTGCAAATGAGCGGGATACATCCCTGAATTGCTGCCCATCGTGCCGACCAACTGGCCTCGTTCCACGATCTGGTGCAGCTTCAACCTGCGTTCCTGCAAGTGCCCGTACAGCGAGTCCACCACCTCGATTTTCCCGCCGGCGTCGCGGAATGCGTGGCGGATGATGATCACATTGCCCCATCCGACACCGACGTTGTCTGAATGGACCACGACGCCGCCGGCGATGGAATAAATCGGATCGCCAAGATCGCTGTCGCCGCCACCCCGACCGTTCCAGTCCTCTCCGAGATGGCCGTTGGGATAGAAGCCGCGTGATTTGTAATAAGCGGTGCCTTCCGGCTTTCCGACTGGAAAATCAAACCCGTCTGCCAGCGCGCACCGCACAGTCTCGACGGCTCCCGCACTGGCAGCGCAAAGAGAAAACGTGAACGCGATGCAGCGAACGGCGCGCCACCTCGCGTGTGAGGTGGGTGACTCGAGTGGTGTCCTGAATCGCTCTCCCGGCATGTAAAAAGGGGTGGCATCGTATGCCATTTGATCTCATTTGCCAGAGTTAAATGCCCGCCATGATCGTCGCATGAGGTGTTGAGATGGAATAGCCACACGCCTCACAACAGATAAATCAGCCCGCGCTTGCAAAGGCGGGGTCCGCACCCACTCTAGCGCCTCATTTTGCCACGCTGACCTCACCCAATGAACGATTCACTTGCCGCCATCGTGCTCGGCCTCATTGAAGGGCTGACTGAGTTTATTCCAGTGTCGTCCACTGGCCACCTTCTCATCGCGGAGCATTGGCTCGGTCAGCAGTCGCAGTTTTTCAATGTCATCATCCAACCCGCCGCCGCGCTCGCGCTGATCCCGATATTCTGGAAGAAGCTCGTGCGGATTGCATTGGGTTTGCACGAGAAGGCGAATCGCGACCTCGTCGCGAAGCTCGCGGTGGCGTTTGCGATCACGGTTGGCGGCGGGCTGATCATGAAAAAACTTCATGTCACGCTGCCAAAGGAGCTGGCGCCGATTGCGTGGGCCACGTTGATCGGCGGCGGAGTGATTTTTTTGATTGAGGCGTTCAACAAGCGCAACAAAGGCAGTGATCAGATCACATGGCTCATCGCCATTTCCTTCGGCATCGCACAGCTCATCGCGATCGGATTTCCCGGCGCGTCGCGGTCAGGCACCACCATCATGCTGGCGATGGCGCTGGGCATGGCGAGGCCGGCGGCCACGGAGTTTTCCTTTTTGCTGGGTATTCCCACGTTGTTCGCCGCCGGGGGCAAGGAACTGCTCGATGTGCTCAAGGACCACGGCGCTGAAGGCGTGAACTGGACGCACGTCAGTCTCGGCGCGGTTGCGTCGCTCGTCTCCGCTTTCATCGTGGTAAAGTGGCTAATCCGCTTTGTGCAAACCCACACCTTCAACGGATTTGCGGCGTATCGTGTTGTGCTGGGAGCAGCGTTGCTGGCGTACCTATACATGGGCGCCTGAACCACCCGCTTATTCGAATGCTTGATCTCGCGCGAGGCTATTTCCGAAAAACAGTATTCAAGACGTACCGCTTTCTGAAGCATCCGCGGCGTTTGAAGAACAGCCGTGCGTTGCGTTGGTTCTCGCTGCACTTTCTGAACAAGCGCGTGTGGCGGCCCACGCAGCACACCTTCGCAGGCGGGATGGCCGTCGGCTGTTTCGTCACTTTGCAGCTCATCCCGGGACAGATGCCGCTCGCCATCCTTCTTGCGGGCGCGTTCCGTGTGAACATCCCCATTGCGCTCGCGGTGTGCTGGCTCAGCAATCCCGTGACTTATGTACCCATCGGCATGGTTGAGAAGCAGATCGGAGAGTGGTTCCTGAGCTTGGTCGGCGATCCCATGGCCCATTGGATCGCCACGGTGGAGAATGAGAAAGTGGCCAAAGGGCTGGCTTACGCGCGGAACCTTTACGCCGGCGGCCTGCTGGCAGGCGTGCTGTTGGTCCCGGCGAGCTACATGATCACCTACGCGCTGTGGTCGCTCGTCGCCCTTTTTCCCAAAGCCTCGGGCAAGCTGGTGTCGAAGAACGAGGCCGCGCCGCCGCCGTGACATGACCGCGTGGATCAAAGATTCTCCCCATCATCGCGTCTTCCGATAACATAGAGAGCCGCCTGTCATGCCGACCAATCGATTCTACTCCCCGTTTGACATTGAGACGCTGGACCCGAGACGGCCCGGGGCCGGCGAGTACCGCAGTTCGTTTCAGATCGATCGTGACCGGATCATTCACAGTTCGTCATTCCGCCGCCTTCAGAGCAAGACTCAGGTGTTCCTCTCCGGCGAGTACGACTTCTACCGCACACGGTTGACGCACTCGATCGAGGTGGCGCAGATCGGGCGCTCCATCTGCGCCTGGCTGCTGCAGTCTAGCGATCTGTTGGCGGATGATTTTTTCATCGATCCCGACCTCGTCGAGAGCGCATGTCTGGCGCACGATCTCGGCCACCCGCCATTCGGGCACACGGGTGAGCGCTCCCTGCATCGGCTGATGTCGCCCTTCGGCGGATTTGAAGGCAATGCGCAGACGCTGCGGATCCTCACGCAGACTATTTTTTCGGAAGGACGTGAGGGCATGAATCCCACCCGCGCTCTTCTGGATGCGGTGCTGAAGTACAAGACGCTCCGTTCCGAGGATGGAGGCGCGAAGAACCATTATCTCTACGATGATCAGGCGCGGCATCTCCGGTTCGCGGTGGGCGACCTAGACTTTCCGGCAAGCCTGACACCCGGTGCCGGGCGCAATGGATTCCGCAGCATCGAATGCCAGATCATGGACTGGGCGGATGACACGGCTTACTCCCTCAATGACATCGCCGATGGCATTCACGCGGGGTTCATCTCAGTGCCGAAGCTCGAGGCGTGGGCTTCCACGCAAACCATGGATGACGCGGAACAGCGGCACTTCGAGTTTCTCTGTAGGGCGATCCGTGAGGAGCGCGTGGAGTCCAGGCTGAACCGCAGCATTGGCGGCTGCATCCGCGGGTGCTCCCTGGCACCCGCCGAGAACTTTCTCAGCGCATCGACTCCTCGTCATCAACTCAGGCTGGACATCGAGCCGGATCTCCAGGTGCAGACGCGACTGCACAAGCGCATCGCCCTAGAGCTTGTTTTCCTTTCTCCCGCGTTGCAGCAGCTCGACCACAAGGCCGACTTCATCCTCACCCGCATGTTCGGCGTGTTGAGAGAACGGTACATCGAGAAGGGCGCCGGCTCGCGTCTGCGGCTGATGCCTGCGGCGCTGGAATCGGAAGTCGAGAAGTCGGACGACGCCAGTGTCCGCGCCCGGCTGGTCTGCGATTGGATTTCCAACATGACGGACCGGTTTGCGTTCCGCACTTACCGGAGATTGTTCGACGCGGACTTCGGGTCGATCACCGATTTTGTGTGAGGCCCGCCGGCATGGAAAGCTCTCTTCCACCCGCAAAGCGGCGGCTCAAGCTGACGATCGCGTATGATGGCGCCCCTTGGCGCGGCTGGCAGACATTGCCTGGGGGCGACACCGTGCAGGATCAAGTCCAGCTCGCCTTGTCAAAACTCGCGGACACGCCCGTGCGCATCCAGGGGTCCGGCAGGACGGACGCAGGCGTGCATGCGGTCGGTCAGGTGGCGCACGCTGATGTGCCAGTCGAGTGCAGGCTGACGGATGCCGCGTGGTGCCAGGCGCTAAACGCATTGCTGCCGAGCTCCATCCGCATCCTCACCGCCGAGCCGGTGTCGGATGCGTTTCATGCACGCTTTGACGCGAGGGCGAAGGTGTACCGCTACCGTGTGTGGCGGCACAGGGTGATGTCACCCTTCGAGGTCCGGCGCGCCTGGCATGTGTATGGCCCGCTGGACGATGACGCGATGTCGGAATGCATCCGGCTTTTGGCCGGCACCCACAATTTCGCCCGGCTCTCCGCCAACCGCGGTCACATCAGCGACGAGGAACGCCGCGGGTGTGCGGAGGATATGACGCGCACGCTCACCCGTGTCGAACTCCTGCGCCCGTCTGACGATGTCATCGAGATCGAGATCGAGGGCGATGGGTTTCTTTACAAGATGGTGCGCCTGATCGTCGGCGGCGTTTTTCATGTGGGCCGCTGCGGTGAAAGCCGCGAGTGGTTTTCATCCTTGCTCACGGATCCGGCAGGCCTCAAGAATCATGTGATGGCGCCTGCTGACGGGTTGTATCTCGTGCGCGTGCTGTATTGAACGCCGCTGGGAAACATGCCTGTGCCACGAGTTCAGATGGAATGAGAATCTCGAGATGGACTGCTCACCTGCCAAAACGCGCGATCCAGAAAAGTGGCTCCGCACCGCGCCGGAGGTCTCCCGACCGCTCGCGCACGAAGTGCGGGAGCGGCTCCTCCGGTGGGAGCCCGATCTGACCGAAAGCATCAAATGGAACATGCTCTGCCTCTCCGGACGAAAGCTGGTGTGCGGATTGAGCGCGTGCAAAAAACATCTCGGCATCACCTTCTTTCGAGGGACTGAGATTCACGACCCACAGGCGATGTTCACGCCGAACGAGAGGAGCACGAACATCCGCAGCATCAAGGTCAGGTCGCTGGATGGGTTTGACCTGCGTGCGCTGCGGCAGATGCTGGCCGCTGCGGTGTCCCTGGATGCCTTTCCCGCGCTGCCGCCGCCGCCGCGAGGACCGCGCCGCGAGGATTGGCCGATGCCGCCCGCGCTCGAGGAGGCGCTGGCGAGAAACCGGCCTGCTGCGGACTTTTTCAATGAACTCAAGCCCTCTTACCAGCGGGAGTACAATGTGTGGATCGGAACCGCAAAGCGCGCGGAGACGCGAGACGCAAGGCTGCGGCAGACGCTGGCGGCGCTTCGCGCGGGAAAAAAGTGGGCGCGGCGGAAAGACGCGTGAGCCGCAGTGATCAGTCCTCGCCAGTGCGGTTCATGTCGAGCACCTCGCGGACGACGATGGAGAGGTCGCGGCAGGATACGGGTTTCGTGACGACGCGCCTGATGCCGGCCTTTGCCAAAGTGGGGAAGGGCACGTCCCCCGAATTGCCGCTCATGAGGATGATGGGGATCCCGGGCGCAATCTTCTGCGCGCGGGTGGACAGCTCGAGGCCGCTCACACGAGGCATGCCCATGTCTGTGATGAGCAAATCATAGTCGTACGATTTTGTGCGGAAGTGTTCGAGTGCCTCAACGGGGTGGGTGAACACGACCACATCATAGTCAAGCATCTCGAGCGCCTGCCGCACGAAGTGACCGACGGATTCGTCATCATCGATGTACATGATGCGCTCACCCCGGCTCCGCGGTGATTCGCCTGCGGTGTATGACTCGGCGGCTTTCTCCTCACCGATGATGGCAGGGAGATAGATGTGAAACGTTGTGCCGCGCCCCTGTTCACTTTCCACCGTGATCGCTCCGTCGTGGGACTGGATGATGCCGTGGACCACTGAGAGCCCGAGTCCGGTTCCTTCTCCGACCGGCTTGGTTGTGAAGAAAGGCTCGAAGATCCGCTGCACTGTCGCGGTGTCCATGCCGCAGCCGGTGTCTGACACCCAGATGTGGGCGTACGGTCCAGGATTCAGGCCGGGGTAGTTCGGTGCGGCCGCTGCGGAGACTTCGACCAGCGCCTCGCCCAGGCGGATGATGCCGCCCCTCTCGCGCATGGCGTGCGAGGAGTTTGTGCAAAGGTTCATCAACACTTGATGAATCTGCGCCGGATCGATGCGGGCAGAGCTGCGGCCGCGATCGAACTCCTGTTTGATCTCAATCGCCGCTGGGATGGACGCACGCAGCAGCTTCACCACCTCCTCTAACAAAGGCCTCAGTTGTTGGGTCTGTCTTTCCGGCGGTCGCTGACGGCAGAAGGTGAGGATCTGTTTGACCAGGTTTTTCGCGCGGTCACTCGCCTTGAAAATCTCGCTCAGGGATTGCTGCACGCGCGGCTCGGACGTCTGGGCCAAGGCGAGCTCCGCGTGACCGAGCACTGCCGTGAGGATGTTGTTAAAGTCGTGGGCAATTCCGCCAGCGAGTGTGCCAAGCGCCTCTAGTTTCTGAGTTTGGCGCAGCATGGTTTCCAGAGATTTGCTCGCCTGCTCAGACTTCCGGTGGTCGGTCACGTCGCGGTAGCAACTGACCCGGCCGACGATCTCGTTGTCGAGCCGTTGGGGTTTGGAAGTGCGCTCGAAGACTCTACCATCCTTGCACTCGATGACATCGCTGGTTTCAACCTCGGGATGGTCCGACAGGGTCTTCAAGCCCTCGGTGAACGCCTGCGGATCGCTGACCTGACTGGCGAAAAGCGGCAGCACTTCGGCGAGTGACCGCTTGGCGAGCTGGTCCTGCTGAACGCCCCATAGGTCGAGGAATCGTTTGTTGAATCCGGTGATGATGCCGCTCCGGTCCACGATGGCGATTCCGTCGGCCGTGGCATTGAAGGCCGCAGTCAGAAGGGAGTGTGAATATTTCAGCCCGGTTTCCGCACGCTGGCGCTCACTGGACTCGACGATGAGGGAGATCAGATCTGCCAAAGATCCGATGAAAGCGACATCCTCCGTGGTCCACCGACGCGCCTGCCCCACATGCTCCAGGCAGATCACGCCGACGAGCGCCCCATCGCGCCGGATCGGCGCATTGAGTAAAGAGGAAATCCCGTGCGGTGCCAGGTGCGATGCTGCGAACTCGTGAGTGCGCGGGTCTTTCTGCGCGATGTGGGCATCGATGACGCGATGACTGGCAAGCGCCGCAAAATAGGCCGGGTAGTCCACCGCAAGAACGTCCGGACCCGTCGAGTGCCGGTGTTCCCTCTGCTCGTAAAGGTCCAGACAGCGAAGCTTCGCGCCGCCTTCCGCAGAAACCCAGACGCTGGACCGTGCCACGTTCAAGCTCGCCCCCGCCGCCTCGGTGATCTCGCGCAGTGCGACGATGAGATTTTGCCCGTGGCGTTTCGTGTTGGAAGTCAGCTTTTGCAGTGCCGAGTTCATGCGCTCCAGCAACTGTCCGCTTACCTGTAGGCTTTCGGCTTCGCTCGAGAGTGTGTCTGCGGCCTGTGCCTGCCGGCTTGGGGGCACCAGCGGTAAGGTGCCGCCACTTTGATCAAGCTCCCGAATGATGGTCTCGAATCGCCGCGTCCTTCCCGCCGAGTCGATTTGGAACGGTGCGTTGGCGGGCTTTTTGTCCTTCAACACCTTGGTGATGAGCTTAAGCCATTGCTCCGCCAGCATTGGCATCAGGATGTCGGCCCGGATGGCACCAGCGTCATCCGAGGCGGGTGAAGGAACCGTCGAGTCGGACTCGAGCAAGGGAGGGACCGGCGAACGACAAGAATTCGACGGGGTCGCACTGGAGCGGGCAGACAGGCCTGAATGGGAAGGGGAGCTAAAGTTCACGAGTGTATGAAAAGTATTATAATTATACTAGTCAAGCAAGCTTTACTTCGTTGGGAACTCGGTAAGTCGAGGGCCTGAATGCATGAACCTGAGCACTTTTGGCTTTCCGGGCCGTTTCGTCACCATGCAATTGCGACCCTCGACTTTTCGCCTAATCAACGTCCTTCCCTTCATCGCCACTGCCTTGGCGCCCGGCGCTGAGCTGCGCGATTTGTCTGCGGTCCTGTGCGATCTCATCGTTCCCCACTGCCAGCCGACCGGCGCTCCCGGTGCCGGCCGAAGGGTCGCCCAAGTCTCGAAAGCATGGCGGGGCACGGGGGTACATCACGCCCTCTACCTCCCGACGGACTGGACGCCTGACAGGACGTGGCCGGTCATCGTTGAGTATCCCGGAAATGGGAACTACCGAAATAAATTCGGCGACGCCTGCACGGGCAATGTGGAGGACGCCAGCCTCGGGTTCGGCATCAGTGGTGGGAAGGGTTTCATCTGGGTGGTCATGCCGTGTGTGGAGGCAAAGGTTGAGGAAAAGCAAAACACCCCGGTCTGGTGGGGTGATGTCACCGAGACAAAACGCTATTGCATGGCCACAGTGAAGGAGGTCTGCGCGAGCTTCAGCGGTGATCCGGAAAAGGTTATTCTCGCAGGATTCTCGCGGGGCTCCATCGCCTGCAACTTCATCGGTCTGCACGACGAGGAGATCGCCCGTCTCTGGCGCGCTTTCATCTGCCACAGTCATTACGACGGCGTGAGTGGGAAGTGGCCATACGCGGGCGCGGACCGGCCTTCAGCGCTGGCAAGACTTCACCGGCTCGGAGGCAGGCCGCAATTCATCAGTCACGAAGGCTCGGCAGCGGGAACCGAGGCGTTTCTGCGGGACAGCGGCATTCAGGGGAACTGGACGTTTGAGTCCATCCCGTTTCGCAACCATTCCGACCAGTGGCTCTTGCGTGACGTGCCTGGCCGCAAAAAACTTCGAGACTGGCTGTCCGCTGTGCTGGCTCAATAGCTCTTCGCGAAAATAACCCGCCGCGCGCTGGGCCGGCCGGTGAAAAAGCAGGCGCCCGCCTCCGCATACTCGTCCCCATGGGGGATGCAGCGGATCGTTGTCTTGAACTCCTTGGCCAGCGAGTCCTCATCCTCGCTGCTTCCAGCCCAGTGCATCAGGGCAAAGCCACCACGCGCCGGGCCCTTCTCATCATCAGCCGCGCCAAAGAACGCCTTGAACTCGTCGAGCGTCTCGAGCTTCCGCGTGTGCTCGTCGCGCAAAGCTGTGGCGCGCGCAAGAAGGTTGGCTTGGATTTCCTCCAGCAGGTCTGTGACATTTCGCAGGAAGTCCTCCTTGCCCATGATCTCCTTCGCCTTCGGACCGAGATCACGCCGGCAAACGGCGACGCTGCGGCTGGTAATGTCCCGTGGGCCCATCTCCACACGGAGCGGCACACCTTTCTTGATCCACTCCCAATTCTTCGTCCCGCCTTGAAGATCGCGCTTGTCCACATGCACGCGCAGGGGTTCACCGCCGAAGATCTGGGTCTTCAAGGTTTGCGCCAGCGCCTCGCAGGCATCGATCACCTCCCGGCGCGTGTCAGGCTTCGGCGTGACGGGAAGGATCACGATCTGGTGCGGCGCCACGCGTGGCGGCACGATCACGCCGTCGTCGTCACCGTGCGCCATAATCAGAGTGCCGATGACGCGCGTGCTCATGCCCCAGCTCGTCGTCCACGCATGCTGGCGCTGGTTATCCCGACCGAGAAACTGGATGCCCGATGCCTTTGAAAAATTCTGTCCGAGGAAGTGCGATGTACCCGCTTGGATCGCCTTCCGATCCTGCACCATCGCCTCGACGGTGAAGGTGTTCACCGCGCCGGGAAAGCGCTCCCGCTCTGTCTTCTCACCGGGGATCACAGGGATGGCCAGGTGATTGCGCAAAAAGTCAGCGTACACGCGGTGCATCGTGCGCGTCTCCTCCATCGCCTCCTCCACGGTTTCATGCGCCGTGTGGCCTTCCTGCCACAGGAACTCCGCTGTGCGTAAAAACAGACGCGGCCTCATCTCCCAGCGCATCACGTTTGCCCACTGGTTGATGAGCAATGGCAGGTCGCGGTAGCTCTCCACCCAGCGCGCAAACGCCGCGCCGATGATCGTCTCGCTCGTCGGCCGGATGACGAATGGCTCCGGCAGCTCGCCGGTCGGCACCATTTTCGTCGTCCCGTCGGGCTGCTTCCGCGCCTCCAGGCGGTGATGAGTCACGACCGCGCACTCGGTGGCAAAGCCCTCCGCGTGCTGGGCCTCCTTTTCCAAATAGCTCAGCGGGATGAGCAGCGGAAAATACGCGTTCACATGACCGGTGTCCTTGAACATCACGTCGAGCTGCCGCTGGATGTTCTCCCAGAGGCCATAGCCCCATGGCTTGATCACCATGCAGCCGCGCACCTCGGAGTTCTCCGCCATGTCAGAGGCCCGCACCACCTGCTGATACCATTCTGGGAAATCTTCGGCGCGGGTTGGCGTGATGGCGGTGGTGGGCTGGCTCATGGGGCGGCCAAAGTAGAGGAAATACCCTGATGGTCAAATCACGCCGGCAGTCCGTTCTTGCCGTGCGATAACTCAACGCATAAGATCGCAACCGGTCCCATCGTTATCCACCGCCGCTGTGGGAACATTTCCCGCCTAAATCCAAACATCCAGCCGACACCATGAAAAACAAAATCATCCTGCTCACCCTCGTCGCCGCGCTCAGCGGAGTCACTGACACGCTCGCCGCCGAGCCGCCGAATTTTAAGACAGCGGACAAGAACAACGACGGCAAGCTCTCGCCTAGCGAGTTCGCCACCGCCGACGCAGGCCGCAAGGGGGAGGAGAACACCAAGCAGATGTTCGCGAAGATCGACACCGACAGCGATGGCTTCATCTCGCCCAACGAGTTCGCTCCGTATCGCGTGCGTCGTGGAGACACCACCAAGAAAAAGAAGGCCAAGTAACGCCGCGCGGCTTCTTTGAAGAAAGCAAAAACCCGGCTTCCTCGCGAGAGGGAGCCGGGTTTTCTTTTGAACTTCCGCGCCCTGAAATCAGCGGCGTTCGAGGACGCCCGAGTTACACGACTGGCACATTGTTGCGGCCTGGTATGGAGATCGGATACCAGCCATCGGCATCGGGCTTCACCGGCGCTTCAGTCTCCCAGGTCACGATCGCTGGCATGTGCTGCACCTTCGAATTGATCGCCTGATCCCAGGTGATCTCCTGCCCGGAGTAGGTCGCCATGCGCCCCATGATCGCCGTCATCGTGCTCTCAGCGCCGTAGTAGGCGTTGTTGATCGGTTTGTTATCGCGGACTGCGGCTTGGAGGACATCGTGCTCCGTCTGATACGGATCAGGATCACCGCTGGCGCGGCGCTGCCCCTTCTTCTCACCAGCCTCACCCGCCGCCTCGCGCGCAGGGCGGTAGCGCCAGATGGTTTCGCCTTTGTGATCCTTCGCCTCGCATTGGCCGCTGTTCTTGAGGTAGAGCTTGCCCTTGGTGCCGGTGAACTCCTCGCGCACCGGTGAGAAGGTCTTCTCCTGGTGGCGGCACTGGCTGTTCACGCGCACGCCGTTCGCGTATGTGAACTCCACGTAGTGATGGTCGTAAATCTGGCCCCACTTCTTGTCCACGCGCTGCTGCCTGCCGCCCATGCCCTGCGCCACCTCGGGGTGGCCGCCGATGAACCAGTTCGCCACATCGATGTTATGGATGTGCTGCTCGTTGATGTGGTCACCGCACAGCCAGGTGAAGTGGTACCAGTTTTGCATCTGATACTGCAGCTCGCTCTGGCCCGGAAGACGATCGCGGAACCAGATGCCGCCGCCGTTCCAATAAACCTGGCCCGCCACGATGTCACCGATGATGCCCTGCTCCTTCACCTGCTTCAGCGCCTCAATGTAGCAGTTCTGATAGCGGCGCTGGAGTCCCACCACGACCTTGAGGTTCTTCTCGTCCGCGATCTTCGCGTATTCCTGCACCGTGCGGATCCCAGGCGCATCGACTGCGACCGGCTTCTCCATGAAGATGTTCTTCCCCGCCTCGACCGCTGCCTTGAAATGATACGGGCGAAATCCTGGAGGCGTGGTCAGGATGACCAGATCACACTTCTCGATCACCTTTTGATAACCGTCCGGGCCGACGAACTGCCGGTCCTCGCTCACATCCACCTTCTCCGGGTGCTTCGTGCTCAGATTGCTGCGCGCGCCGTCGAGGCGGTCCTTGAAGGCATCCGCCATCGCATAAAGCTTCACGCCTTCCTGCTTCGTGCTCAGCGCCTGGCTCGCCGCGCCCGAACCCCGGCCGCCGCAGCCGATCAGGCCGATCTTGATCTCGTCACTGCCGGCGGCCCAGGCACTGCGTTCGACAGACAGCACGCTGGCTGCCGCGGCGCTCACGGCGGCGGCTGATCCGGTGCGGAGAAAATCCCGGCGCGATGCGGCGGGCGTGGACGTGGGTGTGTTGGATGGATTCATGAATTTGTGTCTGAGTGGGGGGTGGATGTCGATTTAAAGGTTTGCGATGA
>JANOBO010000191.1:0-8841 GCA_031411695.1 Verrucomicrobiaceae bacterium | reverse complement strand
GCACACGTAGGCGAGGCCCTTCTTGATTAGTTGTTCAGCGAACTGGTAGAGCGTTTCAAAGTAGTCGCTGGCGAAGTGGAGGTGCTCACCCCAGTCGAAGCCGAGCCACTTCACGTCTTCCTTGATCGACTCAACGTACTCGACTTCCTCCTTCGCCGGATTCGTGTCGTCAAAGCGCAGATGGCAGCGTGCGTGCGGCGCGTTCTCCTCGGCGAGACCGAAGTTCAAACAAATGCTCTTGGCGTGGCCGATGTGCAGATAGCCGTTTGGTTCCGGCGGAAAGCGCGTGACCACCCAGCCCTCGTTGCGGCCTTCCGCGACATCGGTGGCGATGAGGTCGCGGATGAAATCTGAGCGTGTGGTCGGGGTGGAGGCGGCGTCGGACATGGCGGTGGAACGAGGCCGGATAAGTGCGCGGTGAGCAGTGGGCAGTCAACGGGAACGAAGCCGCGAAAACGCAGCGCGGATGCGGAGGTGGGAGTCGAGGCTTTAGCCGATCAGGAAAGCGTGGCGCGTCCGTGCCGTCACCGGATCGCCTAAAGGCTTTGACCCCAACAGGCCTTGCGGCGCGATCACCGTTCTGATGTCAAGGATTTGAGCCAAGCATAGAGGCTCGCGCTGATCTGAGCGTAGCCTGCGGCATTTGGGTGCACGGCATTGTTGTCAGGGTAGCCATCCACGGGATCGATGTTCAGCTCGGTGGGCACGAGATGGATGCCATCGCGCTCACGTCCGCCGAAGCGCGCGATCATGCGCTGGACGAGGCGGTGCTGAATGCGCTTCCAGCCCCAGCGGTGATAGTTTCCCTTGTAGTTCGCCACGAAGGCATCTTCCCGTGAGTTCGGCGCGGGGGTGAGGCCGACCGCGAGCGCGGCGCGTGGCGCGGTCTTGTGAAACTCGGCGAGAAGCTTCTCCGCGTTGTCGAGCACCTCCTTGATCTTCGTGTCCGGATCATCTGGCTTCGCGCCAAAGCAGTCGTTGATGCCGAGGAGAAAGGTGATCACATCCGGTGGCTGGCCGCCTGCGTGCTCGCGAAAGTAGCGCGCGATGTCGAGCCGGCCCTTGCCGCCTGCATCGGGAAAGACAAACGGACTCGTGGTCCTGCGCGCCATCGGACCCGCGGCGATCTCCGGCGGCTTCGGGTCGAACTTGCTGAGAAAGTCGATCCACTTCCATCCGCCATAGCCTTCGTGCGCGACGCCTGGCCTGGCGGACGCAGGCTGCCCCGTGCCGATCATCGTCCACTTTGGATTGCCGGGCTGATCCAGCAGTCGCGCGAGTTCCGTCGGATACGCGGTGGCCGCCGTGAGGCTGTCGCCGATGATCAGCAGCCGCAGCGTGCGCGTTTCCCCGGCATTGCGTGGGGCGACTTGCAAGACGGTGCGCGCATCCTGCAGCACCTTGCCCTTGTCATCCTTCACGGTGACGCGCATCGCGTGATCGCCGACATCGCGCTCCGTCGGCGTCACCGTCCAGCGCCGCGCTTCCGTCTTCCCGATGTCGCACGTCACTTCGAAGCGCAGCGCTTCCGGCTGCTCGGTGAGCACGACATTGTCGAAGTAAAAGCTCATCGGCACACCCGGCACGGCATGCCAGCGGGGCGGCAGTGTGAGCTCGAGTGACGGCGAGGCGGCGCCTGCCAATGAGGCCAGCGAGAGAATGAAAAGGGCGCGGCGCGAGACGGAGGTGAGCATGGGAAAGAAACGAGAAGCGCCCCGGGTATTCATCAGCCCATGATCACCCCGCAGAATTCCAGCCGCCGAGATTTCCTCCACACCACCGGACTCGCGGCGCTGAGTCTTCCGCTAGGGTCGCTGTGCTCCGCAGGCCGCGCCACCGCCGCTGATGCCGCAGCGCCATCCCTTGCCGCGAAGCTGCCGCCGCTGAACCGTCACCCGCGCATGATGCAGGACTGGCTCATCGCGCAGGTGCGAGCGGCGGAGCTGCGAGGCAAGGCGCGGCGTGATGCCCTGAAGACAAAGGGGGACGCCGAGGCCTATGTGAAATCCGTGCAGGAGCGTATCCGCGAGAGCTTCGGCCCGATGCCCGGGAAGACTCCGCTGAACGCGGCGATCACGCGCACGCTGGAGCGCGCCGACTACAAGATCGAGCACGTCGTTTTTGAAAGCCGGCCCGGCTACAAGGTCACGGGAAATTTTTATCTGCCGACGAATCGCAAAAGTCCGGTGCCCGGCGTGATCGGCGTGTGCGGGCACTCGATCAATGGAAAGGCCGCGGAAGCCTACCAGAGCTTCGCGCAAGGGCTGGCGCGACAAGGCATGGCGTGTTTCATCATCGACCCTGTGGGGCAGGGAGAGCGGGTTCAGTTTCTGAATGACAAGCTCGCCTCGCGGATCGGTGGCGGCACTGCCGAGCACATCCAGATGGGAAATCCGCAGACGCTCGTGGGTGAGTTCATCGGCACTTGGTTTGTGTGGGATGCGATCCGCGCGCTCGACTATCTGCTGACGCGGCCGGAGATCGACCCGCAGCACGTCGGCATCACCGGGAACTCCGGTGGCGGCACGCAGACGACGTGGCTGTGCGGACTGGAGCCACGCTTCACGATGGCGGCGCCGGCGTGCTTCGTGACGACGTTTCTACGCAATGCGGAGAATGAGCTGCCGGCCGACACCGAGCAGTGCCCGCCGCGCGTGCTGGCGCTCGATCTCGACCACGCCGACTTCCTCGCCGCGATGGCGCCGAAGCCGGTGATCATCCTGTCGCAGGAAAAGGATTTCTTCGACACGCGCGGCTCGGCCGAGGCCTATGCGAGGCTGAAGCGGCTCTACACGCTGCTGGGCAAGCCGCAAAACATCCAGCTCCGCGTCGGCCCTGATCCGCATGGGTACACGCAGCCGATCCGCGAGGCGATGTATGCGTTCTTCGGGAAGGTCACCGGCATCGCCACGCCGCCTGCGGAGCCCGCGATCACGATCGAAAAGGACGAGGACTTGTGGTGTGCGCCGCGCGGACAGGTTGCGGAAATGCAGTCGCGCACGCTGATGTCATTCACGAAGGAGAAAGCGGAGGCGCTCGCGGCAAAGCGCGCTGGTTTGCGTGGTGATGCGCTTCGGGCGGCCGTGCGCGAGGTCTTGAAAATGCCCGCGCCGGGTGAGAAGCCGCCGCGCTACCGCATCCCTCGCGGGGCGGGCTCCCGGAAGTATCCGACGAAGACGTTCTGCAACTACGCCGTGCAGACTGAGCCGCGAATCGAGGCCATCCTCACGCGGCTCTCCGATGACGCGCTCATCTCGCGCATCCCGCGCTCAGAGAAGCCGGCCGTCCTTTACATCGCCCATCGCTCCTCCGATGTGGAGCTGCGTGAGGAACCGCTCGTCCGCGAGCTGATCGCCGCCGCGCCGGACTCCGCGTTTTTTGCCTGTGACGTGCGCGGCATCGGAGACTCGCAGCCGGACGCATGCGGGGTGAGTTCGTTTCTAAGTCCGTACGGAAGCCACTACTTCTACGCCGCGCACAGCCTCATGCTGGATGCGCCGCTTCTGGGCCGGCGCACCTTTGATGTGCTGCGCGTCATCCGGCTTCTCGTGGCGGCCGGGCATCGCGAGATTCATCTAGCGGGGCGCGGCTGGGGAGCGCTGCCCGCCGCCTTCGCCGCCTTGCTCAGCGACGACGTGAAACAGGTGACGCTGAAGAACGCGCTCACCTCCTTTCATGATGTGGCGGCCAACGAGGACAACCAATGGCCATACGCCATCATGCTACCGGATGTGCTGCGGCGCTTCGATCTCCCGGACTGCCACGCCGAATTGCGCGCCAAAAGCCTCAGGCTCATCGATCCGTGGACCGCTGCGGATGGAATGCGGGCTTGATTTTTTCGGGCGATCCAGTGCATGATCGTTGCATGAACTGGTATTTTGAAGAGCATGGCGTGAGCAAGGGTCCGTTCCCGGAGGACGAGTTTGCCCGCATGGTGCTCCAGCGTGAAGTGCCCAACGACTCGCTGGTCTGGAAACCTGGCTTGGAGGAATGGGCGACGCTGGCCACGCTGCGTCCGCCATGGTTTAAGGGGCCGCTTTCTGGAAGCGCGGAAAAGGACGCCAAGACGTCAGCTCCGCGAAAACCGACATCTTCTAAAATGGCCGCCGCAGATGATGAACTGCCGGTGATCGAGCCCGCCATCCCCACGGAGAGCTCAGTCACCCCGGGGCGCGCACCTGCGCAGCAATCCAAACTCAAGCCTCAGGCGCCGAGTCCGGGCGCGGACAAGGCCTCTGAGTCGCCGGAGAAGAGCGGTCTGCTGAAACGGGTTTTCGGGTTTGGAGGGTCCAGGAGGAAATGAACACAAGAACTGTTGAAAGGATGGGACACGAGATGAGCGCGCGTGGCGACCATGCAAGGCCGACGCAGCCCATGGGGCTTCGCCTTTTCCTTGTTTCACTGATTCTCACGTCCGCGTCGGCGTTTGGCCAGGGCACGGGTCTCACGGGTCAATATTACGACACCGCCACCTTCGGCACGCTGAAGACCACGCGCACCGATGCGACCGTGAACTTCGGCTTCGGCACGGCCATTCCTTCGGGCACGGCGATCACGGCGGCGACTTCGTATTCAATCGCGTGGTCGGGGCAGATCGAACCGGAGTTCTCGGGGCTCTACACGTTTTATGTGACGGCGGACGACGGCGCGCGGCTTTGGGTGAATGATCAGATGATCGTGTCGCGCACATTTTTCGCCACGCCGACGGAGATGCGCGGACAGGTGAATCTCATGGCTGGGAAGCGGGTGAATGTGCGGTTGGAATACATTCAGCAAACGGGTGGTGCTTCGGTGAAGCTGGAGTGGTCTTGTGCTTCGCGTGCTCGTGAGGTGGTGCCGATGGAGCGGTTGTTTCCGGCACGTGTCGATAAGGCGGGAGGGTCGCTTTTGAAGGAGCACTGGAGCGGCATCGCGGGCGGCGCGATCTCGGCGCTGACTTCGAATGCGAACTATCCGAACAAGCCGGGTGGGCGCGAGTTCATCACGTCGTTCGAGTGTCTGGCGCAGGATTGGGCGGAGTCGTATGGCACGCGCGTGTCAGGCTTCATCGTGCCGCCGGTGACGGGGAGTTACACCTTTGCGGTGAGCGGTGATGAGGTGGTGGAGCTTTATCTCAGCACGGATGCGACGAGCGCAAACAAATCGCTGGCTGCGAGCGTGGGCAGCGCGACGGCGTTTCGCGCGTGGGGCACACCTTCAAGTGCGCGAATCCTGACGCAGGGCGTGCGCTACTACGTCGAGTTGTTGCACAAAGAGAACACGGGCACGGATCACTGGAGTGTCGGTTGGAAGAAGCCGGGCGACTCAGTGTTCAGCGTGATTCCTGGCAGCGCGCTGGTGCAACCGGGCACGACAACCGCGCAGCCGACCGAGACGAATTTGCTCAACACGATGGCGCAGGAGCATCCGCGTCTCTTCGCCACGGCGGAGCGTTTTGCGAAACTGAAGGCGGCGTATGTCAGTGCGACGGCTTCGCAGCCGAAGACCTGGGCGGCGAACGCGATCACAGCAGCGAACACGATTCTCACTCAAGCGCCCGTGACCTACGCTCCAGATGTTCGCGGCACCATTCTCGATGCCTCGCGCACGGTGAAGGACCGCATGTATCGGCTCGGCGTCGCGTGGTGGATGACGGGCGATGCGCAGTATGCGGAGCGTGCGTGGACGGAGCTGAACACCGTCGCGGACAACACCTTGTTCCCCGACTGGCATCCTGGGCATTTCCTCGACACCGCCGAGATGACGCACGCCTGCGCCATCGGCTACGACTGGTTTTACCATTACTGGGACGCCACGCGGCGCACGACGATCCGCACCGCGATCATCAACAAAGGTCTCAACGCCGGCCTGTCGCAATTCACCTCGAACGCGGGCTGGTCGCGCAGTGACGGCAACAATTGGAATCAGGTGTGCAACGGCGGCCTGACCATGGGCGCGCTGGCCGTCGGCACCGAGAGCGAGGCGCTCGCGGAAAACATCCTCAACCGCGCGATCAACTCCACCCGTCCCTGCTGGAAACATTTCACCACCGACAACGGCGCCTGGTATGAAGGCCCGGGCTACTGGGGCTACACCACCGAGTATGGCATCCGCATGCTCGCGGCGCTGGAGTGGGTGCTGGGCAGCGACTTCGGCATCAGCGCCACGCAAAACGTTTCCGAGGCGGGCTTCGCGCCGATGCTGTCGCTGGGCACCTCGAACGTAATCTTCAACTACGCGGATTCCGGCGCGGGCGGCGCTTCACGCGGCCCCGTGTTTCAGTGGATGGCGCGTCGTTATGGCCAGCCGGTGTTTGACTGGTGGAATAATCAGGGCAGCGGCGGCGCGCTCGACGCGCTGTGGTGGAACGACAGCACGACCACGGTCGCCGGCAGCGGCGCGGCCCCGGACATGGCCTTCCACGGTGAGGCGGGCACCGGATTCAATCCGCAGGAAATGGTGACGATGCGCGGCAAATGGAACGATTCGCGCGCGACTTTCGTCGGCGTGAAGGCCGGGCAAATGGGCGCGGATCATGGCAATCTCGACGCGGGCACCTTTGTCATCGATGCGCTGGGCAAGCGTTGGTTGCACGATCTCGGCAGCGACAACTATGCGCTGCCGAACTACTTCAGCGACACGCCGAGCGCGGGCAATGATCGCTGGGATTACTACCGCATGAGGCCCGAGGGACAGAACACGCTCACGATCAGTCCCAGCGCGAACGCCGACATGACGCTCGGTGCCGTCGCGCCGCTCATCGCGTATCAGACCGAGCCGGGCGGCACGGGTTCGTTTGCCATTCACGATCTCACACCGGTCTATAGCGGCATGACCAAAGTGTGGCGCGGCACGCGCATGATGGGCGCGCGCGACGAGGTGCTGGTGCAGGATGAGATTCAAGCGAGCACGGGCAAAACAGTCTGGTGGTTCGCGCACTACACTTATCCGACCACGACCGTCGTGATCGATGTCGATGGCACGAGCGCGCTGATGACGCAGGGCGCGGAACGCCTGTGGGTGAAGATCGTCAGCGGCGGCGGCACGTTTCAAATCAAGGACGCGGTGCCGCTGCCGACCTCGCCGAATCCCATCACCACGCCCCAGCAAAACCCCAACACGGGCCACAAGAAACTCGCGATCAATCTCACCGGCGTGACGAACACCACGCTCGCCGTGTGGTTCGTGCCGCTCTCCACCGGTGAGCCGATCCCGACCACGCTGCCAACGATCACCGCGCTCAATACCTGGAGCCTCGCGAACACGAACGACGCGCCCATCGCCATCAACGGCGTCGCCACGAGCAACGGCGAGAACGCGGTGGATATTGACCTGCGCAACTACGTCACCGACGACAGCACACCGGGCGCGCAGATGCTTTTCTCGGTGAGCAATCCGATCAACGGGACGGTAGTCTTGCTCGCCGATGGCTTCACCGCGCGCTTCACGCCCACGCCCGGCTACACTGGCGTGCCGAGTTTCACCTTCACCACGACCGATGCAGGCGGTGATGCCAGCACCGTGCTCGCATGGGACTTTGATTTGCCAGCGTCGTCCGACCCGTCCGACGTGTCTGACTCGTCCGACCATCAACGCAATGGGTTGATCGATCTGGCGGGCGCGGGCACCTACAGTTTTACAAACGATAAACCAAGCGTCGTCGGAGGTCAGGGCTCGCGCTCCATCGATGCCGTCGAAAACACCACAACCGGTGCCCGTGTGCAGCGCGTGCTCGCTGCCAGCGAGTTGAACTGGAACACCGATAACTGGAGCGTCGCCGGCTGGTTCAAACGTCGTGACACGACGAGCGACGACATCGTCTGGCACATCAGCGACGGCGATGGCTTCGGCAGCAACGATGAGCTGTATCTCAACTGTCCCGCAGGCGCGACGACGGTGCGCTTGCAGCACTTCAACGCGCTCGGTGCAGCGCTCGATGTGGATATCGCGCAGACTGGCATCGCGGCCGGGTCTTGGCATCACTTCGCCGTCGTGCGCAACGGCACCGCCTTGAGCCTTTACATCAACGGCACGCTCGTCGGCACCGACTCGACCTTCACGCTCGCTTTGAATCAAACGAGCCCGCTCGTCTTCGGCGGGCACGCGAGCACGACGGCTGCGCCACAGCGTTGGTTCGATGGCGGACTCGATGAACTGCTCGTCAGTCGCGCCGTGCTTGATGGCACGCAGATCACCTCGCTCGCCAATGGCATGACCGCCCGGCACTTCGGCGGACTGAGCGCGACCGGCAGCATCTCGCTCTCCGCCGCTGCGGTGAACTACGTCTGGACGAGCACCGCGAATGGCAACTGGAGCACCGGTACCAACTGGCAAAGCAGCGCCGCGCCGACCAGCACGCGCGGCGCATCGGTGCAGTTCTTCACCGGACAAACACTGGCCGCAGGCACGGTGGCAGCATCTAACGACATCGCGGGTGCATTCCAAATGAACAACCTCACGCTTGCAGGCACGAGCACCGTCGCCACGACAACCACGATCAGCGGCGGCAGCTTTTCGTTGCTCAACAACGGCACGCTGCTGCCGACGGTGAACCTCACGGGGACAGGCACGAGTTTGATCTACAACATCAACACATCCGTCACACTCGGCGCCGACACCACGTTCAACGCGAGCAACAGCGGCACCTTCATCTTCGCGGGCGACATCAGTGGCGCTGGCGGCATCACGCGCGCGAGCACGTCCAGCAAACTCATCCTCGCCGGCACGAACACTTACACCGGCAGCGCGACGATCAATGGAGGCACGCTTATTTTCACTGCTGTCAATCCCTACACCGGCATCACGACAATCAACGGCGGCACGCTTCAACTCGGCGCCAATACCGGCGGCGGCAGCATCGCC
>JANOBO010000190.1:0-51163 GCA_031411695.1 Verrucomicrobiaceae bacterium | reverse complement strand
CAAGGCCTTGCTTTTGAGAGCGTTGACCTCGAGTTGCGTGACTCGTTTGAGGCGGCGAAGATAATCGGCCACCCCATCTTTCGCCCACGTCAGCGAGGGCTTTCCAACCACGACAATGTTCCATTTCATAAACTCAATCGAAGGACTCGTCGATGAATGGGACCAAGTCGAGAGATTGGGCAGTTAGCCAGCACGTGCGATTATGGTAACATCAACTCCGCCCGAAAATTTCGATATTTTTGAGTCATTGTTGTTGCCAAGTTTAAAAAGTTGTTTACAATTGAGACTCGAATTCAAAAATATTCTCGAAACCAATCAACTGTATGATAAAGACTCCCTGCACTCTCCTCGCCGGCACCTTCGCATTGGTTGCCGTTACCTCATGCAGCCTGCCACAGCGCGAAGCATGGCGGCAGATCCAACGCGACGGCCTCATTCCGTTTGTCGCCACCCAGTGGTCGAGCGACTCGACGCCCTCCATGCAAACGACTCGTCAAATGATGGCGCAGGCTCCGAAAAAGGAAACTTCGGCACCGCTGGTTGCGGCCACGACGGGAACGAGCGACAAACTCATTGGTCCGCCGGTCGTCGCCAACACCACACCGTCTCCCGCGATGATTGATGCAAAGAGCATCCCTCAAGCTCAGACCGTTCCCGGACTTGTCGGCTATGTGCGCACCCCCTACACGAACCCCCCGCGCCTTGTCGATGTGCGAGGCATGAACGCTGGATCAAAAGTAGTCTGCCCATTCACGAACAAACCCTTCTTGGTCCCCGCATCCACAGCCTTGGAGCCAGCGAAGGTTGCAGCCGCTCCGGTTCCGACTTACTCACCGGTGGCACAAACGCCAAAGACCCTGTCCCCTGCTCCGGTGCAAAAGGCGCCGACAACTCCGACAACGGTTGCTGCCATGAATAAGCCACAACCTTCCGCCCCACCCGCCCCGGCTCCGACGTCATCGATTTCGCCAAAGCCGCAGGTTGCCGCCACGCCTGCTCCCGCGCCGAGCGCCTCGCCGCCGCCAGCCAAGGTTGAAACCCAGGAAATTCCATTTGGTAATGCGATCTCCGGGCGACCCGGCTTTGTGAACAGCCCCTATGCCGCAAAGCATCAGTTGGTCGATGTGACCGGTCTTCCTGTCGGGATGGAAGTGAAGTGCCCTTATACAGGGAAGCTCTTCCGTGTCCCGCCGCAGGAACAAGTTCAAGGCAAGTTGCCCGCGCAGAACACGGCGTCGCCTGAGAAAAAATAGTTTTGTTAATGGTGTTGAGTTATTGTTGCTGAACCCCGTTCCGGCCTCGCTGGAACGGGGTTTCAGTTTCCAGGGCGGTCGCCCGGCCCCCAGCATCCCGACAGCGCCCATGATTTGATTTGCGCGCGCGTGGCCAAGTGACAGTCTCTAAAGACGATTCTACACAATGACCGGCACAGGGCCAGCATGGTACTGCGTTCACACAAAGCCAAAGTGCGAGCATTCCGCCGCCTCGGTTTTGCGGGAGCTTCCGGGCGTGACCACGTACTGTCCTCGGATTCGCTTTCAGCGTAGCACGAAGCGCGGGAAGGTTTGGTTCGTGGAGGCGCTCTTCCCCAGTTATTTCTTCGCCAAGTTCGATGTCAGCGTGCTGCTCCGCGCCGTGAAGCATTCGCAAAACGTCATCCGTGTTGTGGAGTTCGGCGGGATGCCCATTCCCGTGCCGGCAGAGAGCATCGAGCATCTCCAGAACGAGATGAACCGAGAAGAGATCCGTGAGATCAAGGTTGGCATCAAGGTTGGTGACAGCGTGGAGGTGACAGAAGGTCCGATGCGGGGCCTGACGGGCGTCGTCGAAAGCGTCCACAGCGGCGAGGAGCGCGTGCGTATCCTGCTTGAGTTTCTCGGCCGCCAGAGTGTGGTGGAAGTGAGCGTCGGCAAACTGATCTCGGATGCTGTGCCCCGGTCCGCAGTGGCTGCGGCGCTCAGGTGACTCGATTTTAGAAGACGGAGTTCGGGTTAGCACTTTTCGGTCGCTTGCGGGGCCGAGTCCGGTAAGATGCGCGCCCTTATGCTCAGAGCAGGAATCGTCGGTCTTCCAAACGTTGGCAAATCCACCCTCTTCAATGCGGTCACACGCACACGGAAGGCGGAGGCGGCGAATTACCCTTTTTGCACCATCGAGCCCAACCAAGGCATGGTCGTCGTGCCGGATGAACGGCTGACAGTCCTGTCAAAAATCTCCGGCTCCTCGAAGCTGATTCCGGCCGCCATCGAATTCGTTGACATTGCAGGGCTCGTGAAAGGCGCGAGCAAGGGGGAGGGGCTGGGGAACAAGTTTTTGAGCCACATCCGCGAGGTGGATGCCATTGTGCACGTGGTGCGGTGTTTTGAGAACGGCGACATCACACATGTCGATGGCACGATCGATCCTGTGCGTGACATCGAGGTGATCAACACGGAGCTGATCCTTGCCGACATGGACAGCGTCTCAAAACGCAAGGGCCGCGTGGAGAAGGATGCAAAGCGCGGCATCAAGGAAGCGCAGGCTGAGCTAGCCATTTGTAACAAACTTTTGCCGCACTTCGACGCGGGCAAGCCGGCGATCACCATGGATCTCACCGACGATGAGGCAAAGCTGGTCAAAGGATACTTCCTCCTCAGTTCAAAGCCCTGCATCTACGCCTGCAACGTGTCCGAGGCCGAGCTTGCTTCCGCAAGCAACGACCCGGACAAGCACCCACTCGTCGGCAAAGTGCGCGAGTACGTGGCACACGCGCACGGCGCTTCAGCCGTCGTGATCAGCGCGGGCATCGAGAGTGAGCTGACAGACCTGACGGAGGAGGACGCGAAGGCTTACCTTTCCGATCTCGGTGTGTCCGACAGCGGTGTGAATCTCCTCATCAAGAGCGTCTATTCGCTTCTCGGCCTTCAGACTTACCTGACCACAGGCGAAAAGGAAACGCGCGCGTGGACGATCACGACGGGCATGAAGGCGCCTCAGGCCGCTGGCGTCATCCACGGCGACTTCGAGCGCGGATTCATCGCTGGCGAGATCGTTCCATACGCCGATCTCGTCGAGCTGGGCTCGTATGCGAAGTGCCGCGAGAAGGGCAAGCTGCGCATTGAGGGCAAGGAATACGTCATGAAGGATGGCGACGTGGTCGAGTGGCGCTTCAACGTGTGAGGTCGGCTCGCACCCTGCGTCCCTTTCGCGTCATCCCGCTGCAATGCTGTGAAGGTGGAGCGCGTAGAAGTCGGACCATGCACCTCCCTTATCTCGCGATCGCCGTTTGTCTTCTGTCCGGTCTGAGCCAAGCACAGCAGACCGCCCTGCAGAAACAGGACACCACACTGGCTCCTCCGAAGGGCTTGAAGACAAAGCTCGCGCCCGGTTACACGATCCCCATCGTGGACATCAGCGGGGAGAAAAAGCGGCAGGTGATCGTGGACCGCGAGCCCGGCCAATATCTGGGGCATCCAACAACGGTCATCCTGGAGGACAACACGACGATGCTCACCGTTTATCCAAAGGGCCATGGACGCGGCGCGATTGTTTACAAGCGCAGCAGCGATGCTGGCAGGACGTGGAGTGAGAGGCTGCCGACGCCGAAGTCGTGGGAGACCTCGCTCGAGGTTCCCACGCTGCATCGCGTGGTCGATGCGGGCGGGAAGAAGCGCATCATCATGTTCAGCGGACTTTATCCCATCCGCATGGCCGTCACGGAAGATGACGGCGCGAACTGGAGCGAGTTAAAGCCCATCGGAAACTTCGGCGGCGTGGTGACGATGGCCTCGGTGATCAAACTGAAGACTGCCGGCGAGTATCTCGCGTTCTTCCATGACGACGGCCGCTTCATCCGCGGAGGTGACATGGAAAAGTATCGCGTCAAAGGCCCGCACTCCGATCACACCTCTCCCGCCGCAAAGCCATGGCGCTTCTGGGTTTACACATCGCTTTCCAAAGACGGCGGGCTCACCTGGAGCACGCCCGCACCCATCGCGATGCTGCCGGATGCCAGCCTGTGCGAGCCAGGCGTACTGCGCTCCCCAGATGGAAAGCAGCTCGCGGTCTTGCTGCGGGAGAACTCACGCAAGCACAACTCCTTCGTCATCTTCTCCAACGATGAGGGCCTCACATGGACTGAGCCGCGCGAGCTTCCCGCCGCATTGACCGGCGACCGCCACGTCGCCATGTACACGCCCGACGGCCGCCTCTTCATCAGCTTCCGCGACACCACGCACGTCAGCGCGACAAAGGGCGACTGGGTTGGCTGGGTCGGCACCTATGACGACATCGTGAAGGGCGGCGAGGGGCAGTACCGCGTGCGCATCATGGACAACACCAAAGGCAGCGACTGCACCTATCCAGGCGTCGAGGTGCTGCCGGATGGAACGATCGTCACCACCACCTACGGCCACTGGACGGAGGGTGAGCTTGCCTATGTCGTCAGCGTGCGCTTCAACCTCGAGGAACTCGATGCCAAGCTGAAGTCGGCGAAGTGAACGACCTCTTTTGAAAGCTGAATTCCGTCGCGCGATGCATCGCAGACCTTTCATCACCGCTGTCACCGCTGCGCTCGGCGCGTCTGTTTGCGGCGCTGCTCCGCGATCCAAAACGATCTTGCTCAAATCAGCGTGGGACACGGTGAACATCGGCGACATCGGCCACACTCCGGGCACGCTGCGCATCTTGGAGGAGCACCTGCCGGACGTGCATGTCATTGTCTGGGCCATGGCGCTGGACGATCGTGTGCGGGGCATGCTGACGCGGCGCTTCCCCAAAGCGGAGATCGTGCAGGGGAAGATCGACGATCCACAGCTCGCGTCCGCCTTCCAGCGCGCTGACCTCGTGATTCAAAACTCCGGCATGAGCCAGGACACGAGCCTTGCCGCGCGATGCGTCCTGCTCGGCAAGCCGTTCGGCTTCTACGGTCAATCCTTCTTCCCGGGCTTCGTCGAAGGCGAGAAGGGCAGGGCAAACATCGCGCTGCTCGACAAGGCCGCGTTCATTTATTGCCGCGACAGCCGCACGCTGGCGATCCTGCGCGGTGCCGGTGCGAAGCCGCAGGTGCTCGAGTTCGCGCCGGACGGTTGCTTCGGCATCGACGTGCGGGATGACGCGCGCGCTCTTGCGTTCATGAAGAAGCACGGCCTGGAGGAGCGGAAGTTCATCACGCTCCAACTGCGCACGCAGACCGCGAAGCATCCGGGCAAAGATAACCCGCCGCTCAATCCCCTGCACCCCACGCCGCAGCAGCAGGCGGAGGACGAGCGACGCGCCGCAAAGCACCGGGAGCTGGTCACGGCGTGGGTGAGGCAGACGGGTTTCAAGGTGCTGATCGCTCCCGAGGTCAAAAAGGAGATGGAGCACAACAAGCGGCTGATACACGATCCGCTGCCTGCCGACATCAAGCCGCAGGTGGTGAACTGCGAGGCGTTTTGGAATGCCGACGAGGCCGCGTCCGTCTTTGCCCGTGCGCACACCTGCATTTGCCATGAGCCGCACTCGCTCATCATCGCGCTGGCGAATGGCACGCCTGTCATCCACACCTTTTCGGAGTTTCACAGCCCGAAGTGCTGGATGTTCGAGGACATCGGCTTGCCGGAGTGGCTGCTTGAGTTTGATTCCACTCCCTCCGTGAGGATGACGGAGACGTTGCTCGCCATCCACCGCGATTACCCCGCTGCGCTTGCGAAGGTGAAGACGGCGATGGCCTTCGTGCGGGAGCGTCACGCGGCGACGATGCGCGGCATCGAAGGACTGCTGCTGAGTTCTTGACGGCGCGCCTCAGTCCCGCGCGGACTTTTTCAGCAGGCGCTCGATGCGCTGGTCCGGCACCAGCCAGATCAGCGCGACGAGGACATAAAGACCGCAGGCGATCCATGGCTTCACGAACGCGAGGCCGATCGCCGCCGCGTAGATCACCAGCGAGCTGTTGCCCTTGATGTCCCTGTCGAGAGCCCTGCCCAGCGCGGAGTCGCGACCGTGCTCGATGATGATGACCTTTTGTAAAATCCAGTACGCGGTGGCGGCCATGAGCAGGGTGAGGCCATACAGCGACGTGGGTGCTGCCGCGAAATCGCTCTCGCCAGCCCAACCCGTCGCGACAGGAATGAGTGAGAGCCAGAAGAGCAGATGCAGATTTGCCCAGAGTATGGAGCCGTTGATGCGGTCTGTGGCCGTCATCAGGTGATGGTGATTGTTCCAGTAGATGCCGACATAGATGAAGCTCAGCACGTAGCTGAAAAACTTCGGCCACATGCCGCCGAGCGCGTGAAGCGTCTCACCTTCCGGAACCTTGAGTTCGAGGACCATGATCGTGATGATGATGGCGATCACTCCATCGCTGAAGGCTTCAAGTCTTGCTGTTTTCATGGCGGGCGCGTGCGCGTGCTGGAATCGGTACAGCCGGGGGCGGCCTCACGCCATCGGAAAGGCTCCTCTGCGATCACGCCGAATTGAAATGCAAGACGAGACGCTGCGTATCTCCCGGATGAAACAAACGATAGCCCTGATTTTCCTCTGGATGCTGACGCGGACGCTCAGCGTCAGCGCGGCGGAGAGCACGCCGTGGAACTGGCAGGACGCCCTCGTGCCTGATGTGGGCTTTGACCTGGACAAGGCTCAGGTGCTGCGGGTCACGTCGCTTGCTTCAAAAGGGACGGGGACGTTGCGCGCGGCGCTGGGGGAGAAGGGACCGCGCATCATCGTCTTCGAAATCGGCGGCGTGATCGACCTGGAGATGAAAAGCCTCGTTGCAAAGGAGCCGCAGCTTTTCATCGCGGGCCAGACGGCACCCAACCCGGGCATCACCCTGGTGCGCGGCGGCATGAGCATCGAGGGGAACCAGACGGTGGTGCAGCACATCAGCATCCGGCCCGGAGACGCGGGGCAGCCGAAGAAGAGCGGCTGGGAGCCCGATGGCATCACCACCAGCGGCGGACCTGTGAACGTGTGGATCGATCATTGCTCGGTGACGTGGAGCTGTGACGAAGGCATCTCGGCAGCCACTTATAAGGCGCCCACGGGTGAGCACGCTCAGCGTATAGCCATCCGCGACTGCATCATCGCGGAAGGGCTGAGCAATGGCACGCACGCCAAGGGCGAGCATTCAAAAGGCACCCTCGTCTTCGATGGCACCAAGGAAGTGGCCATCGTCCGCAATCTCTACTGCAGCAACACCGAGCGGAACCCCGTCTTCAAGCTCGACACATCCGGAGTGGTGGTGAACAACCTCATAGCCAATCCAGGCCAGCGCGCCATCCATGCCTCCGTGCCCGGTTCAGAAGGTTTGAGCCTGCCGCTCGCGCGCATCAGCGTGGTCGGCAATGTGGTGCTCTTTGGCGAGAAATCGAAGCGCAGCGCACGCTCGATCTTCGAGGGCCAGGCGGACGGTTACTTCAAAGACAACGAAGGCTACGACTGGTTTGGCAAGCCGCTCGACTTGCTGCGCACCTCGTTTGAGATGGCCGCGAAGCCGCCGGTATGGCCGGAGGGATTGCAAGCTATGAGCCCCACCGCCGCGATGTGGCATGTCACTCGTTTTGCGGGCGCGCGGCCCGCCGAGCGTGACGCCATCGACCAGCGCATCGTCCGTGAGGCAGTGAGCGGCGCATCGAGGATCATCGACGGCCAGGATGAGGTCGGCGGATATCCGGTGCGCGAGCAAGTGTCTCGTCCGCTGGAGGTCCCTGACGCGCGCCGCGCCGCCTGGCTCGAAAAACTCGCGCGCGAAGTGACCATCGGCGATGCAAACGCGAAAGCTGCCGCGCCGCCATCACGTTGACAGCTCGATGAAACGCTCCGCATTCCTTTTCTCCGTCGTCGCCACGTTTGCAACACTCGTCTCCGGCGCCGAATCCCCGGCCAGGAAGCGCGTGTTGATCCTGGGTGATTCCATCTCCATCGGCTACACGCCCATCGTCCAGAAAATGCTGGCTGATGAGATGGTCGTGCTGCGGCCGATGGCGAAAAATGGCAAGGCGGAGAATTGCAGCGGCACCACGTCCGGCGTGGCAAACATCGACCGCTGGCTGCAGATCGACGGCGGCAAATGGGATGTGATCCATTTCAATTGGGGGCTGCACGACCTAAAGCACATGAAGGCCGATGGGAAGACCATGTCCGGCCTCGCCACGGATCCACCGCAGGCAACCGTGGAGGTGTATGAGAAGCACATTCGAGAGATCGTGGCCAAGCTCAAGGCCACGGGTGCAAGGCTCGTCTTTGCCACCACCACGCCCGCGCCTGATGGCGCGATGAAGGTTTACCGCACTGACGCCGATGTCGTCCGCTACAACGACGCCGCGCTCCGCGTGATGAAGGAAAACAGCATCGCGGTCAATGATCTCTACAGCTTCGCCAAGCCGCAGCTCGCCGATATTCAGATTCAGCCCGCCAATGTTCACTTCACGCCAAAAGGCTCCGAGGCGCTTGCCGGAGAAGTGGTGAAGTCCTTGCGCGCCGCCGCGAAGTAGCAGCGACAGGCGATCAATGCGTCGGGTTAAGAAGGCAAAGCAGTTTCCCCCCTCGTCACGAAACCGTCTGATTAGCCTCCAGACATCGACGTCCGGAAAGTGAGCGACACCAGAATCCATATCAGCATCGACGGACAAAAAAGTGGGCCGCACGGTATGGACGATGTCCGTGCCTGGTTGCGAGCTGGAGAGCTTCCGCCGCATGCACTGTGCTGGCATGTCGGCATGAAGTCGTGGCAGAGGGCCACGACTCTCTATCCGGATCTGCGCCCGCCGCGAGTGGGCCGTCACTTCGGCGCACCGTCCCACGGCCGGCTCGACATCGGAGTGGGGCGTTTGGGATTCACCGTGGCGATGGGGTTGCTGGTAGTGGCGCTGGTTATCGTGATGGCGACGCTGGGAGGATTGGTGGTTGGAAAAAACGGCGGGAAGATGGTGTTGCGCGGGTCGGCGGTCGGGCCGGCGGGCGTCTTGACCATCAGCGTTGCATTGCTGGCCTTGGAATTCTGGGTGGCCGTGAAGCGGGTGAGGAGCATTGGTGTGTCAGGGTGGTGGGCGCTTCTACAATTTGTGCCAGGGCTCGGCCCCTTTGTTTTCCTCAGCTTTTTTGTCCTGCCTCCGGGCTATGTGCATGTGCGGAAGCTGGACAACACGTCGTGGCTCGTCCTTACCGTAATGGTGCTCGTCTTGGGAGCTGTCGTTGCGCTCAGCGTCCACTTTGCGGCATGGATCCGCGCCCTCTTCCCGACGGGATAAGGCGAAAATGTCCCCCATCGTGTGCCCGATGCCGCTTCCGTCTTCCAAGTGCCGGGCCGCAATGCCTGCGGACCAAACTACTGAATGAAGAAAAACTCCCGCGTGTTCAGCACGGTCCAGAGCGCGTCGCCTTTGCCGGTGATGCCCTTGCCTTCGACGATGGGGCGAAGCAGCGTCTTCTCCTCGTCGGTGGCTTTGCGGCTCATCAGGGAAAGGTAAACGGCGTCGATGGTCTGGTCGGCAGTCTCGGTACGGCGGAGAGCGCGTGAGATCATGGTGTAGGGGTTCATCAACTGCGTGAAGGTCTTCCCATTCAGCAGCATCAGCGCTTGGCCCACGCTGGCCTCGTCGTTCGAGTTCACCACCAGCTCGCGGTCACTCTGGCCGAACTCGCGGAGAAAGTGGCCGTTTGGCGCGGGAGAGCGGAGGTCGGCTGAGCGGACCATGTGTTGATCCCGGAAATTCTCCCACGCGGTGAGCGACTGACGCTCCTGGGTGTCATCGACCTTGAGCAGTTCGGCGTCGCGCTTGAGCCTTTGCTTCTGGAGCTCAGTGAGACGTGCGCGCTGCTGGCGGGCGATGACTTGGAGCGCCTCGTCGATGTCCAAGTCTGCGCCATTCTTGCTTTTGATCACCGCAGCGATCTCCTGCGCAAACTCCTTGTCGGCGATCTGCTCACGAAGTTTTCCGTCGCGCGCGAGCTGCGCAAATTTCTTGAAGCCGAGCGTGAAGACGATCTCCTCGGCGGCCTCATCGATGCGCTTGCGCTGAGTGGCCGCGACTTTCTTCGCGGCGCGGATCGCGTCCTCATCCTTGTTCTTATTGGCCTCGGTGAGCAGTTCCTGCGCCTTGCGGACATCGGCGGCCAGCTGCTTCTGCACCTGCGCCACCTTGATGGCGCCCTCTTTGAGTTCGTCGGGAGTCAGCGCATTGAGGGCGCGGTCGAGCCACTCGATCTTCCGCAACGAGGTTTCGGCCTCCACGCGCGCGGCCACGCTCGGCTGGTCGGGGTTGGGCTTGTAGAGCGCGACCATGCTGTCCCAGATTTGCTCGGCGCTCATGCGGCGGACGATGGGGCCTGGAAAATGGAACACCTCGCCGAGCTCGACGTCCTTCGCGTAAGCGGCGCGCTGGTAGGCCTGGCTGTTGTAGATCATGCCGAGGAACGCCTTCATGTCGTAGTTCAGCTCCTTCATGGTGCTTTCCAAAAACGTCATGAGCGCGGGATTGGCCGGCACCGTGGAGTCGGTGATCTCATCCACGGGCTCGATGAGGCCAAGGCCCATGGCCTTCTTCCACAGACGATTTGCGATGACCGTGGTGAAGCGCGGGTTCGCCTTCGAGGTCATCCATTTCGCATAGGCGTCGATCGGTGCGACACCATCTTTGGCGATCTTGCCGTCCTTGGAGAACGAGGCGGGAATGGTGGGCTCGACGGCTTGGTTTGCCTTGGCGTCCTTGTATTGGTAGTCATGCGGCAGCTTGAGCACTCTCTTCTTGGTCTCATCCAGGACGGTGTTGTAGCGCAGCGGGCGGAGGATCTCGCTCATGGCGCGGCTGATGTCCTTGCGCTCGATGCCTTCGGGAAGAGTCATCGTGATGGGGCCTTGGCCACCGCTCTTTCCCTTCGTCTTCTTTGCGGTCTTGCTGCCGTAGCCGCCACCGTAAACGGCCTGCGCCAGCAGCGGATTCGTGAGTCCATTGGTACCCGTCATGCCGTTGCTGTGGGCAGCCATCTGGTAGTAGTCCATCTGCGTCCACTTGTCGAAAGGGTGGTTGTGGCACTGCGCGCAGACCATCGAGGTGCCGAGGAAAATCTGCGTGGTCACCGCCATGTTATCCAAAGGCATGTTGAAATCGCGGATGTAAAATCCCACGGCGCCGTTCTCGTAGGTCTTGCCGTCTGCGGTGAGCAGCTCGCGCACCATCTGATCGTACGGCTTGTTGGAGGCCAGGGAGTCCTTGAGCCAGCCGATGTAGGCGTGGCCGGCGGCGGCGCTGCTGCCACCCCCGACGCCCTGGCTTTTGAGCCGGAGAATGTCAGCCCAGTAGTTGAAGGCGCTTTGGACGTATGAGTCCGAGGCGAGCAGCTCGTCGATCAATTTCGCCCGCTTGTCCGCGTGGCCGTCAGCGAGGAACTCAGTCGTCTCCTTCAGCGTGGGAATGCGGCCGGCGATGTCGAGATAGATACGGCGGACGAAGACCTCGTCCGTGACCGGCGCAGTCGGCTGAATCTTGACCTTGGCGAGGTCCGCGAGGACCAGCTTGTCGATCTCGGCCGTCTTCGTCGTGAGGTCCACGCTAGCCAGCGTGGTGGCGGGGACAGACGCGGCGGCGAGCAGGCAGCCGAGGGCGAGGAGCGGTGATATCTTCATGGTGTCTTCGATTCAGATTTTGGGGCTCTGGAAAACGAGGAGCGGCGGGGTGTCTTTCACACCTTTTCCTGGTTCATCCGGCCTCACCGCGAGCGCGGCGGCGGACGTGAGCCTGTGCGCAGGAAGATACGCGCCGCCCGGCTGCTGCGGCGTGTGCTTTTCCACCTGATTCCGGCACCGGGCGTGTGCTCTGCGGCCCCGCTCAGCTGTCCCGCCGCTTCACCCGGTCCACCACCACCGCGCCCAGCACGACGAGGCCGAGCACGATTTTTTGCGTGTAGCTCTCGATGTTGGTGAGGTTCATGCCGTTCTGGATCACGGCGATGATCAGCGCGCCGATCAGCGTGTCGGCCATGTTGCCACGTCCGCCATTCAAACTCGCGCCTCCGACCACGACGGCGGCGATGACGTAAAGCTCATACATCTGCCCGTATGTGGGCGATCCGCTTTTCAACTGCGAGGCCATGATCACGCCGCCGAGGCCCGCGAGCGCGCCCGATGCGACGTAAGCGAGTAGCAGCACACGGCGGACGTGCAGGCCGGAAACCACGGCCGCATCACGATTGCCGCCGACCGCGTAAAGATGGCGGCCAAAGGTGGTGTGCTTCATGAGCAGGTGCGCCAGCCCATAAAGGAACAGCATGAGCAGCACGGCGTTCGGCATTCCGGCAAGATCAGCGCCGCGGCCCAGCCTCACGAAGGTGCCCGGCACTTGATAGACTGACTGCCCTTGCGCGAGCAGATACGCGAGGCCGCTGGCGATGAGCATCGTCGCAAGCGTCACGATGAACGGCGCGATGTCCAGCCGCGTGATCACGAGGCCCGACGCGCCGCCGATCAGCGCGCACACGGCGATGGCGGCGAGCGATGCCGCGATCATCCCTGCGGCCCCAGCGTGCTCGGCCCCGCAGTGGTCGCGGATGATCAGGCAGCAAATCACGGCGGATAGCGCGATGAGGCTGCCCACCGACAAATCGATGCCGCCGCCGACAATGACGAGCGTCATGCCGATCGCCACGATGGCAATGACCGCGATCTGATTGGTGATGTTGATCAGATTGCCCGCCGAGAGAAACGCCGGCCAGCGCGAGCCTGCGGACTGCATCACACGAGGCTGGCCTAGCGCAGGAAAATCAGCGCCCACGTTTGCGAACACCAGCCATGTCGCGGCGGTCGGATCACACGCGATCGCGTCCAGCAGCGTCCCCTGCGCGGCGAGATCTTGAAGCGCCTGCCGCGCATCCTTCGGCTCACCGGCGATCTGTTTCGCCACGATCACACCGGCCCGCTGCAGCTCACCTGCCAGCGTTTTGGCAAAGGCTCTGTCCGCCGGAAGATCGCGCGTGGCAATCAGGACGCTCGCACCCGGGCCGAAACGCCGCGCGATGTTTGCCCCCAGCTCCTGCGCGGCCGCCGCGTCATTCGGCTGCTGATCGCGGATCGTGAGCACGCTGAAGAGCGCGCACAGCAGGATGAGCACGAGGAGCATGCCGTAGTCATTGAGGCGGCGGAGCATGGCGGAGGTTAAACGAAGGATTGCAAACCCGTCACACCCTTTGTTTCGTCAGCGCATGTCATCGAAGCGCGGAACCTGGCCGCTCATCATCCTCGTTCTGGTTTTGCTCGCGTTGATCATCGGCCCGTTCGTGATCTGGGGCGGGCGGTTCGATGCGGCGCTGAGCTTGGAAGGCGCGCGTGGCTGGATGGAACAATACGGACGCTGGGCGTGGGTGGCAGGCATCGCGCTGCTGGTGGCTGATATCGCGCTGCCGATCCCCAGCACTGTGGTGATGTCCGCCCTCGGCTGGATGTATGGCTGGTGGTGGGGCGGATGGATCTGCGCGGCAGGGTCGATGTTGTCGGGCATCGTCGCATATGGCCTTTGCCGCGCACTGGGCAGACCCGCGGCGCGCTGGATTGCCGGAGAGGCCGGCCTCGCGCGAGGTGAGGCATTGTTTGAAAAGGGCGGTGGATGGCTCGTGGCCCTTTCCCGATGGACGCCGGTGCTGCCTGAGGCCGTCGCGTGTCTCGCGGGCATCGTGCGGATGCCGTGGCGCACGTTCGTCATCGCGCTGACCTGCGGGTCGGTGCCGGTGGGCTTTGCCTTTGCAGCGATCGGGCACCTCGGTCAGGATCATCCCGGCCCGGCCTTGCTGCTGAGCGCGGCGGCACCTGTGCTTCTCTGGTTGATCGCGGGCAGGATCCTGAAAAAATATCAGCGCTGAATCATCGAGTCAGGCTCCACGCGCATGAGCTGGTTGCCATTGAACTTCTCGTTCGGCTTGAACAGCCACCCCGGCGAAGAATTGGTCGGCTGCCAATCCTGCAGCACGAACTCCACGAGCTTCAGGTCGCTGTTCGGATCGTAGATGCGGCGGCCGGAGTAGTAGCCCTTGAGCCGGTACTCATGATTGTGATCGTAGCCAAACGAGCTGTCATCTCCCAGCGCGGACTCGGGGAGGCGGTCCGGCGTCTTCTTCACTTTTTCATTCATCACCACGAGTTTCGCGGTCTCCCAGCCTTCGCGCGGCCTGCGGACGTAGCCCCAGAAATGCGTGCGGTCGATGTGAAAGCGGCGGCCAATGTAGTAGTCGCCCGGAGGTTCGGCCGCGAGGGCCGCGCGCCGGGCCTCCACCTGCGGGCCGGTGTTCGGGGCTTCACAGCCGGCCAGCATCAGGGCGAGCAGCGGCAATACAAAGGTCAGTCGAAAATCAGTGAGGCGCATGGTGCGGCTAAACTGAAAAGCCGCGCCCTGCTGGCAATCGAAAAGCTCCGTCACGATTCAAACCGGCGGCCGGATGGATACGAGCCGACCGCGCGCGTTGCCGCAGCTTCGGCGGTGGCCTTCGCCATCGCGGCGGCCACGTTTTCCTCAGCGCTCGATCCTTCGATCTCGATGTAAAACTTGTACTTGTTCGGCTGTCCGCGGATGGGGCGCGACTCGAGGCGCTTCATGTTCACTCCGGCCTCGCTCAGCGGTGTGAGAAATCTGCACAGGCTGCCCGGACGGTCTGGCAGCTCCACCACGAGCGCCGTGCGGTTGTTGGTCAACGATGCCGCGTTCTCCTGATGGCCGAGCAGGAAGAACTGCGTCACGTTTGGCACGTCACCCGCGATTGGGAAATGCAGCACATCCAGCGCATGGCGCTCCGCGTTTTGCCGCGGGCCGATGGCGGCCGCCCGGGGATCGGCGGCTGCCTTCGCGGCGGCGGCGGCGGTGCTCGCCTCGCTGACACGTCTGGCCTGCGGATGATTCGCGCGCAGCCATTCATCGCTGTGGAAAAACGGCATGGGGTGGGAATGGATGACCTCGATGCGCTGACCGGAGTGGCCCAGGAGAGCCAGCTTCACGTCGAGCGTCAGCTCCTCGATGATGTGCAGGCTGCAGCGCTCATCCACGAGACGGTCCACCGTGTCGATGATGAATCCGCCTGACGAGTTTTCGATGGGCACGATGCCCAGCGCCTCCGGCTGCGACTCCAGGAAATCAAAGATTTCCCCCACATTGCCGAGCAGTTTCACCGTTGAATCCGGAAAGCGCCGCGCTGTCAGCAGATGCGAAAAGCTGCCGTCGGGACCGAGACAGGCGATGACACCGGGAGTGGCTGGATTCTGGCTCGCGCTCATGAGATGGGAGGAAAGGCTGACATGCTTCCGCCGCATGGTGCCACGGTCAAGCGGGCCGCGCGCGCTGTTTTTCCCCAGGCAAAATATCCGTGAAAACGGTGTCTGCGTCCGGGCGGCGTGTTAGAGTCCGCCCGCCGCCGCACCCGGCAGGCCGTCATGCCGCGCGTCACCCGCTATCTCAAGAACATCGCCTGCCTCGAGTCTCTCTGGGACGAGAACCTGGAGCAGCGGCTCAGCGTTCTGCCCATTCTCGAGCTCACCTCGCGCGCGACATCGGCGCGGTTTGTCTATCTCACCTGCAACACCCGCGCGGAGCTGAAGCACAACTTGCGGCTCCTTTGCCGGAAAAAATCATACGGCATCCTCGTGCTGGCGTTCCACGGTGATCCCGGCAAGATCGAGCTCGGCGGCGATGTGTTCGTGTCCCTCGAAAGTCTCGCCACGATGATGGGCACGCTGTTTGCCGGATGGGTCATTCACTTCGCGAGCTGCAGCACGGTGGATGTGGAGGCCGCACGCCTGGCCCGCTTCGTATCTGAAACGAAGGTCGCGATGATCACCGGCTTTACCAAGGAAGTGGACTGGACCGAAGGCGCCGTGATGGACCTGCTGCTGCTGCGCTGGCTGCAGTATTACCGCGACATGAACGCGCTGTGGAAGCATCTGCAGAAAAACTACTCCGGCCTCATCGAGACCACGGGCATGAAAGCCTTTCCGGTCACGATGCCCTGACTGCCAAGCTGCGCGCCCGCCAGCTTTTGCCTCCGCAAATCACTCCGACACTCTGGCGAGCCGCGTGGCCGTCTCCGCCATCGCCACCGAGTCGCGGCCGTTGCGCTCAGTGATCTTCCGCACATGCGTGCGGTCCCGCAGCCAGGCGAACTGGTCGTTGAAGAGATTGCGCAGCAGCTCGCAGTAGCGGCGCATCTTGTCGTCGCCCAGCCCGTGCCGCAGCTCGATCTGCTGATAGAAATCGAGATCCTTGAAGCGGCCGCGCGCGGAGCGGTCATGCCCGCCGAAAGTCTTCAGCACATCAAGGGCCGCGCCGGGGAACAGCTCCAGCAGCGTGCGCGTCTGCTCCTCGTTTACCGCCGCGCGGATTCGCGCGCGCACCGGCACCCATTCCTCCAGCGTCACATCCCCATGCTCGAAGAGCAGGCGGAACTCCTGCCTGTCCAGCCGCGAGGGCTGGGTGAAGCTGTGATGGAAGTTCACCAGCGCCCCGCTGTCATGCCGCACGGTGCATTGCACTTGCTCCTCGATGTCCGAGCCTGGACGCAGCACGCGCTGCGCGGCCACCACATCGCCAACGCCCAGCCAGCCCTCGAACAGATCGAAAAAATGTACGCCGTGCTCGATGAAGATCCCGCCGCTCAGCTTGCGGTCCCAGAACCAATGCTCCGCGCCCAGTCCCTCGTCGCTCGCGTAATTTTCAAACCAGCCGTGCAGGCACTCGCCCAGCACGCGTGACTCCACCAGACGCCGCACGGATTCGAAGAGCGGATTGTACCGCTGCATGAGATTCGCGATGCACAGCAGGTTCTTCTCCTTCGCCAAAGCCACCAGCTCGTCGGCCTGCGCGACGGAGAGTGCCAGCGGCTTTTCGCAGATCACATGCTTGCCCGCCTTCAGCGCCGCAAGCGACTGCGGATAGTGAAGGAAAGGGGGCGTGGCGATGTAGATGAGATCCACGTCCGCGCTGTGGATCAGCGCATCCGTCTCCACCAAGTCCGGCACGCCGAAGCGCCGCGCCATGGCCAGCGCCGCCTCGCGATGCGTGCCCGCGATGCCAGCAAGCTGGACGCCGGGGATCTGAAGAAACTGCTGGAGGGCGAACAGGCCGAAGCCTCCCGCGCCGATGGCGCCGATGCGAAGCGTGTTCATGGTGTGGTCCATTCGTCGTCGCCCCTGCTCCCGCGTGCAAGGATCGAAGGACATCTTGTCGCCGCTGCTTTTCCGCTTCGGAAAAGCGTTTGGGACGCCGCGCATCGTGTGCTACTGCGCGCGATGCCAAGAACCGACGGACGCACCGCTGACCAGCTTCGAGAAGTGAGTTTCATCATGGACGTCGCACCGCACGCCACGGCGTCGGTGCTGGTCTCGTTTGGCAAAACGCGCGTGATCTGTGCCGCCACGATTCAGGACGAGGTGCCGCGCTGGATGAAGATGCAGGGCGTGCAGGGCGGCTGGCTCACCGCAGAGTATTCCATGCTTCCTTACTCGACACTCGAGCGCAAAGATCGCGACAGCACGCGCGGCAAGGTTGACGGGCGCAGCACGGAGATCCAGCGCCTCATCGGCCGCAGCCTGCGCGCTGTGGTGGATCTCAAGAAGCTCGGGCAAAAGACCCTGTGGCTCGACTGCGATGTGCTCCAAGCTGACGGCGGCACGCGCACGGCATCCATCACCGGCGCATGCGTGGCCACGGCGGTCGCGTTCAACCGCTTGTTGGAGAAAGGCAAGCTCACGCAGCAGCCATTGAAGAAGAAAGTGGCCGCCATCAGCGCCGGCATTTTCAAGGGCGAGGCTCTGCTCGATCTGTGCTACGAAGAGGACTCGAAGGCCGAGGTCGATTGCAACTTCGTCCTTACCGAAGACGGACAGTTCGTGGAGATCCAGGGCAGCGGCGAGGAATCAACCTTCTCGGAGGAGCAAATGCACGCGATGCTGGAGCAAGGCCGCAAGGGCATCCGCGAGCTGTGCGCGCTGCAGGACGAGGCGATCCGAAGCGCCATGGCGCCTGCTGATCCGGCGAAGATCCAGACCCTGGCCACGCTCTTCAACCGCAAGTGACGGCCCACAGCGTCTTCACGGCCTGAAAAGCCGCGCGCACATGGTGAACGCGGAAAAGATGCGCGCCACGCGTCATGCCTGCGGCGATGCAGGCGATGGTTCCGGCATCGCGCTCCGCAGGATCGGGCAGGGCCAGCACATCCCCGATGATCGTCTTGCGTGAGACAGGCAGCAGCACGGGACGCTGCCAGCGGTGCAGTTCCGCGAGGCGTGAGTAGATCGTGAGGTTGTCATCCTTTTGCTTGGCAAAGTCGATGCCGGGATCGATCACGATCTGCTCGAGCCGCATGCCGGCGGCCAGCGCGAGCCGCAGCTTCTCATCGAAAAAGGTCGCGAGCGCGTCCATGACATCGGCATAGCCGACGTGCGTGTGCGGCACCTTTGGCTGGCCGATGCTGTGCATGATGAGCAGCGCCACGCCATGCCGAGCGCAGAGCACGGCGTTGCGGTCATCGGGCAGCGCGCTGATGTCGTTCAACAAATCGCCGCCGCGTGGCAGCACACGCCCGCCCACGCCAGGACGCCAGGTGTTGATGGAGAGCAGCGGCGGCCAGAGCTGCACGTCGTCAGCGGGCGACGCGCGTTTGATCACTTCCGGCCACGCTTCGAGAAACGGCAGCAGGCGCGCGACCTCCTGATCCTCGCTGATCACACCGCGATTGGTCCGCGCGCTCTCGGCACCGATGTCGATAACGTCAGCGCCGTCACCGATGGCGGCCTCCGCCTGCGCGAGGGCGGCGGTGGTGTCGAGGGTGCCGTCTCCGCAAAAGGAGTCGTCGTTGAGATTGACGATGCCCATCACCAGCGGACGGCGCGGGAAGTCGATGATGCGGCCTCGTGCGTCGAGCCTCATGCCGCAGGCCAAGTCTCCGGCAGCGGGACCACCACGCGCTGGCGTTTCACAAAGCGCACCGTGTCGCGGTAGCCCACATCGCGCGCCAGCCGCAGCGCCTGGTCGAAATCCTGCCCGACCTCGGACGGATGATGCGCATCCGAATTGATCACGATCTGGACTCCGGCGGTGAATGCCATCTCCAGCATGTCGCGCGCGGGATAAATCTCCGCCACTTCCTTCCGCAGTCCGGCGGTGCTTACCTCGAGCACGCCATCCGTATCGACCAGCGCCTGGATCACAGGCTCGTAGTAGCGGCGCAAATCGCCGTCGGGTCGGAAGCCAAATTTTTTCGGCAGATCAGGATGCGCAAAGAAATCGAAGAAGCCGGAGCGCACATTTTTCTCGTAGAGCTTCCAATACATGGCCCAGATCTCCTCGACGGCGCCCTGGCCTTTCCAGCGGGATAAATGCTTCGGATCATCGACGGCAAACTCATCCGCGATGTAGTGGACGCTGCCGATGAGGTAGTCCCAATCGGCAAGCGACTGCGTTTTCTCCAGCCACGCTTCGTGTGCGGTGAGGTAGTCGCACTCGAGCGCCAGCCGGATGGGGAAGCCGGGATTCTCCGCGCGCGCTTCCTCCACCATCTCGAGATACCTCGGGAAGTCCGACATGGGCATCCGCCAGTCATCGAAGTACGCTGGCATCGGGTTGTGATCGGAGAAGCCGATCTCCGCCAGCCCGCGCGCCCGCGCCTGCCTCACATACTCACGCGGATGCCCCTCGGCATGGAGACAGAGCGGAGTGTGCGTGTGATAATCAGTGAGCATCGGATTCGAGTTGGACAGCCTGCGCGGCCCCGCGCACCATGCGCGGACGAAGCTGATGGACAACCCTTTTGCACCCTGGCTGACCGCAGGCCGCAGCGTGATCCTCGACGGCGGCCTCGGCACCGAATTGGAGCGGCGCGGCCATCGCGATCTCGGTCGGCTATGGTCCTCCGCCCTCGTGAGTACTAATCCGTCCGCGTTGCGCGAGGTGCATCGCGATTATCTCGACGCAGGTGCTGATGTCATCGCCACCGCCACTTATCAGGCGGCGCTGCCGACGCTGCTCGACTGCGGGCACGACAGGCAGAGCGCTGCGGAGCTTCTGCGCGACGCGGTGCAGCTCGCCATCGAGGAGCGCGATGCCTGCTCGCCTGCTGCTCTCGTCGCCGCGAGCATCGGCCCCTTTGGCGCGCATCTGGCGGACGGCTCCGAGTACACGGGCGGCTACAGTCTCACGACCGATGAACTGCATGCGTTTCATTCCGACCGCTGGCACATCCTCGCAGACACCGACGCCGATCTTCTCGCGTGCGAGACGGTCCCGTCGCTCTCCGATGTGCGCGCGTTCGTCCGGCTGCTGCGGGAGACTCCAGAGCGCTGGGCGTGGATGAGCCTCATGTGTCGGGATGCGACCTCACTCGCTGACGGCACGCCGCTCTTGGAAGTGATCACGCTCTTGAACGATGTGCCGAACCTCGCGGCCATCGGCGCAAACTGCATCCCGCCCGACCTCGCGCCCGCGATCCTCGATACCTTCCGCGCCGCCACCACGCTGCCGCTCGTGATTTATCCGAACGCGAGCAACGCGTGGAAGACGGCGATGGGTAAGCCGCGCGACGAATTTACCGCCGCTGAGTTCGCCCGCGAGTCAACGCGCTGGAAATCGTGCGGCGCGCAGGTCATCGGCGGCTGCTGCCGGACCACGCCGGCGCATGTGCGGGCGCTGGCTTCTGCATTGAAAAATCAATCGTGCCAGTAGCGCGTGACGCGCTCGATGGACAAAGCCTTCCCGCTCAGCGGGTCGATCACCACGAGCGCGCCGTTGATGCGCACGGTCCCGCGGCCCACACCAAAGCGCGCGGGCAGCATCGTCTTGAATTTTTCCAGCACGGGCTCGATCTGGCTGCCGATCACGGAGTCCATCGGACCGCACATGCCGGCATCGGTGAGGTATGCCGTGCCGCCAGGCAGCACGCGCTCATCCGCAGTGGGCACATGCGTGTGCGTGCCGACGACGGCCGAAACCTTCCCATCGAGATGCCAGCCCATCGCCACCTTCTCGCTCGTCGCCTCGGCATGGAAGTCGAGGAAGATCACCGGCGTCTCCTGCCGGATGGTTTCGACCAGTTGGGCGACCGCTGGAAAAGGATTGTCGAGCGTGGGCTGCATGAAGACGCGGCCTTGCAGGTTGATCACGGCCACCTTGCACTTCTTGGTTTCCAAAATGATCCATCCGCTGCCGGGCGCGCCTGCCGGGTAATTCATCGGGCGCAGCAGACGCGGCTCATCGTGGAGAAAAGGCACGATCTCCTTTTGATCCCAAATGTGATCGCCTGTCGTGACGACCGCGGCACCGGCACGCATGAGGCTGATGGCGATCTTCGGCGTGATGCCGCGTCCGCCGGCCGCGTTCTCGCCGTTCACGATGATGAAGTCGAGCGTGAGTTCATCCTTCAAGACAGGCAGCATCGTGGTGACGGCCTTGCGTCCGGGCTCGCCCACCACATCGCCGAGAAACAAGATGCGAAATGGGTCGCTGGCCGCGCTGTCGTCCGATTGATTCATGAGTGCGGCACATAGTAGATGATCGCCACTGGGATCAAGTCTATGATTTGCCCCATGCGATTCTCGGTGATGCGATTCTGGCCCGGCGTGGCCGTCCTCTTTTCAATGGCGCTTCCGTGCGCCCGCGCCCACGCGCAGACGGCCGCTCCTTACTCCACGGGTGCCATCGTCCGGCACAAGCTCAGCCCGCTCGCCAGCCAGCCGGTGTGGAAAAAGCTGGAGGCGTTCAGCGGCGCGCTCACGCTCCAAGAATTCGAGAAGGCCGTGCGCGACATCTATGCGGATGGCGGGACATCCACCCCGCCGTGGTCACTGGAGCCGGCCAGCATCGCGGTGAACACCAGCGACCCCGCCGCGCCGACGATTAAGGTCGCATTTCGTCCGCCGAACGAGAAAGCTGCGGAAACGGCGCGCTTCTGGCGCAGGGCTGACGAACTGCAGCCGCTGGCCGGCAGGCCGCCGCTGAGCGACGTGCACATCGGGATTGACCCAGGCCACATCGGCGGCGCGTACGCGAAGATCGAGGAGCGCTTCCTGAGCTTTCGCGAGGGCGAGTCGATCCAGGAGGGTGACCTCACGCTGCTCACCGCGCAGGTTTTGAAGGCGCGGCTGGAGGAACTCGGTGCGGTCGCCACCTTGGTGCGTGACAAGGCCGAGCCAGTGACCACCGAGCGCCCCGCTGACTTCAGCAATGTTGCGCTCACCACCCTCAAAGAAGCTGGCGTCGCGATGCCGACGGACCGCTATGAGGGCGTGGACGGTGACGCGAAAATCCTGACGGTGCAATGGCAGGGCGAGAAGCTGTTCTATCGTGTCAGTGAGATCCGCGCGCGTGCAAAAAAAGTGAACCAGCAACTTAAGCCTGACATGGTGCTGTGCCTCCACTTCAACGCCGAGGCATGGGGTGATGCCACGCAGCCGCAGTATTCGCCGATGAATCACCTGCACATTTTGGTGAACGGATGCTACGCGCCGTCAGAGCTTGAGGAGGAGGACGTGCGCTTTGAAATGCTCCAGCGCATTTTTTCCCGCATGCACGATGTGGAGCTGCCGCTCGGAGAGTCCATCGCCGATGGCATGGCAAAGGCGACGGGCCTGCCGCCGTACGTTTACACCACGAAGAACGCGCGCCGGGCCGGGCCGAGCCCGTATGTTTACGCGCGCAACCTGCTGGCCAACCGGCTGTATGAGTGCCCCGTGATCTACCTGGAGCCCTACGTCATGAATCACCAGGAGACGTATCAGCGCCTTCTCCTCGGCCACTACGTCGGGCGCACACTCATCAACGGCAGGCTCCAGTCCAGCGCCATCGCCGACTACGTGCGGGGCATCACCGACGGGCTCGTGCGGCACTACAATTCCAAGCGGCCGGGCGCGCCATGACAATCGTCGCCGGATGCGGATACGTCGGAGCGCGCGTCGCCGCGCTTCTGCACGGCGCGGGAGAGGCCGTCGTGGGGATCACGCATTCCGAGGAGTCCGCGCAGAGGCTTGCGGCGTCCGCGCATTGGCGTGTCGAGGCGTGTGACATCGCGGACGCGGCCGCTGTCACCGCGCTGGCAGAGAAGCTGGCGCCATCATCGGTCACCACGGTCATTCATTGTGCGAGTTCCGGTCGCGGCGGCGCGGACGCATACCGCAGGGTTTATCTCGGCGGGATGGAGAATCTGATGCGCGCGTTTCCCGCTGCGCAGCCTTTGTTCACCAGCAGCACCAGCGTCTATCCGCAGACCGATGGCTCCGCGGTGGATGAAACCAGTGCGGCTGAGCCGGACAAGGAAACGGGGCATGTGCTCCGCGCGACGGAAGACCTCGTGCTGGCGGCGGGCGGCATCGTGGCGCGCCTCGCCGGCATTTATGGGCCGGGAAGATCGTTCGTGTTGCGAAACCTCCTCGAAGGCAAGGCCGCCGTCGAGGGAGGCGACGGGCATGGGCGCGTGGTGAATCAGATTCATCGCGATGACGCTGCCAGCGCCGTCGTGCATCTCGTGACGACGAAAGCGCGCGGCATTTTCAATGTCGTGGATGACATGCCGATGACGCAACGGGAGTGCCTGGAGAAGCTGGCCTCGAGGTTCGGCGCCGCCATACCACCGACGACTCCGCCGAATCCTGACCGGAAGCGCGGCTGGACCAGCAAGCGCGTCTCCAATGCGAAGCTGCACGCGACGGGCTGGACGCCGCGCTTTCCCGGATACCTCGACGCGGTGGAACGCGACCTCGAGCTCGTGCCGTCCATCATCGCGCAGATCCATGCGGAGTCGCCCGGCGCGCTGCCGCGCAGGAGGAACGTGGTGCTCATCGGTCTGATGGGTTCAGGCAAATCCACCGTCGGCCGCATGGCCGCCACGAAGCTCGGCTTTCAGTTCGTTGACACCGACCACATCATCACCGGCACGGCGCAGCGATCCATTCCGCACATCTTCGAGCACGAGGGCGAGGAGGCGTTCCGCGCCCGGGAGTCCGCGGCGCTTTGCAGCCTGCTGAGCCGCGAGCGCTGCGTCATCGCCACCGGTGGCGGCATCGTGACGCAGGAGCGCAATCATCCACTGCTCAGACATCTCGGATTCATCGTCTGGCTCGAGGCGGAAGTGACCACGCTGCACCGTCGCACCGCAGGCGGCCACGACCGCCCGCTGCTGCGCGAGGATGACCCCAAGGCAAAGCTCCAGCGGCTCCTCGATGCGCGCAGGCCGCTGTACAAGCAGCTCGCCGATCTCCGCATTGCCACCGACGAGCTTTCGCAGGACGAGGCGGCATACGGCCTGGCGGAGTCCGCGCGCGTTCATCTCGGCGGGCAGCTTTAGCGCGTTCTCTCGTGAGTGACTCCATCACGAGCCCCGCATCGATCAAGGCGCAGCTAGTCCAGCGCGCTCTTGGTCTGGGATTTGCCGGCTGCCGCATCGCCGCCGCAGACCCTGCCGCCCACCGCGAGGTGTATGAGCAATGGATCGCCGAGGGCAAGCACGGCGACATGGCGTGGATGGCGCGGGATCCCGCGCGCCGCGCCGATCCGCGCATCGTCGTCCCCGGCGCGCAGAGCGTGATCGTGCTCGCGCTCAATTATTTCCAGGGGCCGCATCCTGCGCCGAGAGATTACCGCATCGCCCGCTACGCATGGAACGACGACTACCATGACCTCATCGAGGAAAAACTGCGTGAGCTTCGCACCGTCCTCGAAGCTCACGGCGGCACCCAGCGCTGCTACGTCGATACCGGCCCCGTGCTCGAGCGCGACTTCGCCACCGAGAGCGGGCTCGGCTGGAATGGAAAGAGCACGATGCAGCTCAGCCGAGAACTCGGGACATGGTTTTTTCTGTGCGAGATCATCACCACAGTGGCGCTGCCGCCGGACAAACCCGCGCGCAACCTATGCGGAAAATGCACCCGTTGCATCGACGCATGCCCCACCCACGCCATCACCGCGCCACATCAGCTCGACGCGCGGAAATGCATCTCCTACCTCACCATTGAGCACAAGGGCGCCATCCCGCTCGAGTATCGCCGCGCCATCGGCGATCATCTTTATGGCTGCGATGATTGCCTGGACGCCTGCCCGTGGAACCGCTTCGCGCGCGCCTCGAATGAAGCCGCGTTTCAAGCCCGCGAATCCGTCTTCACGCAAAAGCTCACCGACTTCCTCGCGCTGACCGACGACGAGTTCCGCACCCTCTTCGCCCGCTCTCCCATCAAACGCATCAAGCGCCCCGCCTTCATTCGCAACGTGTGCGTCGTCCTCGGCAACGTCGGCACCCCCGACGACATCCCCGCCCTGGAAGCCGCCGCCGCCGACCCCCACCCCCTCATCGCCGAGCACGCAGTCTGGGCGCTGGTCGAGATCCGCCGCCGCCGGGCAGCCGAAACCGCCAACCCGCAGCAGCCGTAGGCAAGCCCGCCTCGGCTCGCAACATTCCGCCCGCGCGCGCAACTCCCCAATTCCGCTCATTACCAACGGCAGCAGAGAAGATGCGAGGCATTTTATGCGAAGGTGACCGTCACCGTCTCCGTCTCCGCCACGCAAAAGATGCGTGTGCCAGCGGGCGGGGATCTGCCGATGGCGGCGGAGTTTCAGGGGCACAACGGCCTCGGCGTGCCAGTCGCGCCGCGAGTTTTGCGCGCCGCCGTTTCACACCACCGCTCTAAAGCAGAGGCATCCCTGACGCACCCGCGCGGACCGATCCTGCGCACCCCCATCGCCGCCGCGCCATCGGAAGGGATTGATTCTGGAGCGTGTGGAGACGGCTCGATCACGGCACGGGTGATGATGAATGAATTGCAAAAGCACATCCTCTCCTCCACCCTCGCGCTCCATCTCCCGATCCAACGGATCGATGCTCAGCCACCTCAACTCCCACCCCGACATGATCCGACGCCAATGCCTCATCCGCGCAATCCTCGCGCTCTTCCTTCCCACCTGCGTGGTTCCTTTCGCGCAGGCGACTTCCAACTACCAATACAAGAGCAATGAGTTCGTGACGATCACCCGCGGGCTCTCACCGGACGGAGTGCTTTCCATCGTCGCGCATGGCGATGGCGACATGGGTGATGAAAATTTCAACCTGTTCCTCGTGGACGCGAAGACGGGCAAGAGACTCGGACCGCTCGCTGCGGACCCCGCAAACACGTGGGGAGCTGACACGCTGGCCGGCGCTTACCATGCGAATTGGTCGGCCGACGCGAAGTCCGTGACGATCTCGTATCGCTCCGACCGCCGCACCGTCTCGGGCATCAAGTTCAAGATCGACAACCAGCGCGCCGTCCGCGTCTCCGGTCCGACGCCGCTCACCGACCTTCAGGCCAAAGAGTTCGGCTGGCCTGATCTCAAGAACTGATGCGCGCCGTCAGACACACGAGCGTGCCGCTTTCCACTCCCCGTGAAGCCATGAAGAGATTCTCCCCACTCCTGTTCGCGTCGTGCCTGATGCTTTCGCCCTGCGTTCCGGCATCTGCATCCATCGACGATCTGGCCTTCGGCGATAGTCCCGCCGTCATGGTGTTTCTATTCGCGCTCGGAGAGGCCGACCGGATGACGGACACGCCGGGGACGATCACCCGCGTAAACAACGCGATCACCTTTTGCAAAGGGAAGATCCGCGAGGACTTAGTCGGCCGGCTTGAACACATCGTAACCCTGCTGAAAGCCAGGAAGTACGCCCAGGCCAAGAAGGCTGTGCAGGAATTTCACGACGAGATTTACGGCGAATAGGTTTCGGCCCGGGAACGGCGGGATTTGTGTCCTGCACGGTGGCGAGACGTTTGTTGCTTGGATTCCATCTGTCACCCCCACTCCTTCCAGGGCGGCCCAGATCTTTCGCTTTCAACTGCTGTGGCGCCTGCCAGCATGACGCCTCGAACTGGAGCCGAGTGTCGGATTTGAACCGACGACCTACTGATTACAAATCAGTTGCTCTACCACTGAGCTAACCCGGCGGGGGTGAAGGGGCGCATCATACTTGTGTGTGAATGCGGGGCAACTCGAAATCGGGCTTGGATGCGCGCGAGGTGATGCTAGCAATGCGCTCGCTTGTTCAAGACCATGCCGCAACTCCTCGTCGCCACCTCCAATGCTCACAAGACGGCGGAGATCCAGTCCATGCTCGGCCCGGATTGGCGGGTGACGGACATGAGCGCGCACCCGTCGCTGACATTGCCTGAAGAGACGGGCACGACTTTCGAGGCGAACGCCATCCTGAAGGCGGAAGGCGCCAGCGCGGCGTTGCCGGATTTGCTGGTGCTCTCGGATGATTCAGGGCTGGAGGTGGACGCGCTGGGAGGTCAGCCGGGAGTGCGCTCAGCGCGATATGCAGGCGGGCGCGCGACGGATGCGGACAATCGCGAGAAGCTGAAGCACGAGCTGGCGGCGCTGCGCGGGCCTTTCACGGGACGGTTTCGCTGCTGCATGGCGGTGGCGCGCGGCGGCCGGGCGTTGAAGACGTTCAGCGGCGCGGTGGAAGGCTCGCTGGTTCTCGGTGAGCAAGGCGACGGTGGCTTCGGTTACGATCCACTTTTTGTTCCGGAGGGATTTGAGAAAACTTTTGGCGAGCTGGCCGCTGACACGAAGAACGGCCTCAGTCATCGCGCCCGTGCGTTGGCGCAGGTCATCGCGTGGCTCGCGGTCCAAGATTGATTCTGTGATGCGCTGTTTTCAAAAGCTCACGATCCTCGCGGCCGCGCTGCCGCTCGCCGCGTGTGTGCAGCCGGCGCCGCCACCGCAGCCTGGTTTCGGCGCCCAGCCGCAGGTGCCGACCTACGCTCCCGCTTATCCGACGGTGCCGCCATCCCGCCCCTCCTCCCCTGCAATGTGGCGCGCGGCTGGTGCGCCGGAATCAGAGCCGCTGGCCGCAGGTGGCGCGAGGCGTTTCGTGATCCGTGCGACGAACGGGGCTTCAAAGATCGATCTTCACCTCGTCGCGTTCGACAGCCGTCAGTGCGGCATTCGTGTGATCGACCAGCCGCAGCCGCACGCGGGCGGAGGCGTGATCGCCGAGGCGATGCGCGCCCATCGCGCGGTGGCGGGAGCGAACGGCGGATTCTTCACGCCGGAGTTTCAACCGCTGGGACTGATGATCGCGGGCGGCGCAAAAACGGGCACGCTCTCGAGCACGAAACTTCTCAGCGGCATGTTTTTGTCGGCAGGCGGGCAGCCGTATCTCATCTGGCGCGGCGAGTATGCGGGCAGCAATGGGATCATCGATCTCGTGCAGGCCGGCCCGCGTCTGGTGGACGCTGGCGCGCCGGTGGGCGGTCTGGAGAAGAACTCTCCGCGCACCCGCACGTTCATCGTCACCGATGGGCATCACGGCTGGGCACTGGGAGTCGCGAGATCCACGACTCTGGGCGACCTCGCAGAGCTGCTGGCGTCTCCTGACGTCATCCCCGGCATCCGCGTCGCGCGTGCGTTGAACCTTGATGGCGGGCATTCGTCCGCGATCTGGATGCACACCGCGCGTGGCGCCCAGGTCTCCGAGCCCGGCTGGAGCACCGTGCGCAATTTCATCGCCATCGTTCCGCGTTAAACCCAACCGCCCGCACTCACCGCCATGTCCCTCGCCACCGAAGCCAAGCATGTCCTGCTCGACATCCTGAACACGCCGAGCCCCACGGGCTTTGAGATCAACGGGCAACGCAAATGGGCGGCGTACGCTGGAAAATTCGCCGACAGCGTGGACAACGACGCCTACGGAAACGCATGGGTGACGTTGAAAGGCGGCGCCAAAAACGCCCCGGTCATCATGCTCGAGGCGCACGCGGATGAGATCGGCTACATGGTGAAGCACATCACCAAGGAAGGCTTCATCTTCGTGGATCGCGTGGGCGGATCTGATGTGGCGACGGCGCGCGGGAGGCGGGTGGACATTCTCGGTGACAAGGGGACGGTGCGCGGCGTGATCGGCAATGTCGCCATCCACATCCGCGAGCGGGAGAATGAGAAGGTGCCGAAGCAGCACGAGATCTGGATCGACATCGGCGCAAAGGACGCGAAGGAGGTGGCGAAGGCCGGCATCCGCGTGGGCCATCCCGCCGTTTATGCGGACTCCGTGGAGGAGTTCGGGGTGAACAAGCTGGTCGGCCGCGCGCTCGACAACCGGATCGGCGGTTTCATCATCGCGGAGGTGATGGCGCGGCTCAGCGTGCGGAAGACGCGCGTGCCATGCACCGTGATCGCGGTGAACGCGGTGCAGGAGGAGATCGGCGGGAACGGCGCGATGATGGTGGCCTACCGCCTGAATCCCAGCGTGGCCGTCTGCCTCGATGTCACGCACGCGACGGACACGCCGGCGGTGGATCAGAAAAAGCATGGCACGGTGCGGCTCGGCGGCGGCCCGAGCCTCACGCATGGCGGGGCGAATCACACGAATGTGGTGAAGCGCCTCATGCAGGTGGCGGAGAAGGCCAAGATTCCGCTGCAGCATGAGTCATCATCGCGCTTCACCGGCACGGACACTGACAAGATCTTCAATCAGCGCGAAGGCATCCCCAGCGCTCTGGTCTCGCTGCCGCTGCGTTACATGCACTCCGTCGTCGAGATCTGCGACCTAGCGGATGTGGCGCAGGTGATCGCGGTGCTCACGGCGTTTGTGGAGAGCGTGAAGCCCGGAGATGAGTTTGGACTGCGGCTGTGAGATCATCGAAGAACGCGGCGCCAGTGAGCCGTGCGGCGCGCGCTCTTGCGGCGCGCGGGACAGCCGTCTAGTCTGGCGCTCTTCATGAACCTGGCGCGAGCGTTCATCTTCGGCATTCCCTTGGCCGCTGCCAGTCTCACCTGGTGGTCGGCGCAGCAGGCGCGTGCCAGCCGCACGAGCCGTGAGGGTGAGATCGTGGCGATGCTGCCCGGCGCGCCACCCGCGCTGAATCCCTTTGTGCCCGCGACGGAGGTGGACCGCCAGATCGTCGATCTCGTGCATGAGCCGCTCATCCGAATCGGCGCGGATGGCAAACTGAAGCCTGCTCTCGCGGAGCGCTGGGAATGGAGCCAGACCATCACCTGCTGGTTTCTAAAAGCGGAGCAGGCCACGAAGGCCGCCGATCAACTCAAGGCGCTCAGCTCGCAAAGATGGATCGAGTGGAGCCTCGAGTCGGCCACGGCGGACCACACGTCGCTGGTGATGCGTTTTTCCAAAATGAACGGCGCGGGGCCGGACGAGGTGGTGCGTGAGATCGCCGCGCTCGATCCGCTGCCGGCCGAGGTCATCCGCATCGATCTGAATGAGCAGGCGCGGCCTTATCACGAGCACTTCATGGCCAATGCGGTCGAGGCGGCGCAGATGAAGCGCGTGTGGTTCGACGGCGCGACCGCGCTCGAGATCGTCGCCGCCGGCAATGTGCCGAAGTTTTTGGAGGAGCTGACGAACTACTACAACGCGAAGAAGAGCCTGCACCCAAGGATCGGCACCAAGGCGCGCATCACCGCGCTGCGCGAGCCCGTGCTCGAGATCATTCTTCAAGAGGGCCGGCGCTGGCACGACGGCCGGCCCGTCACCAACGAGGACGTGCGCGCCACGCACGCTTATGTGATGTCGCAGCCGTGGCCCGTGGCGAATCGTGACGCGCTGCGCGAGGTGATGTCCATCGAGACCGTCGGCAGCACAAAGCTGCGCGTTCTCTACCGACGCGAATCCGGTGCAGCCTTGTGCGGCTGGGTGCATTTTCCCATCCTGCCCGCAGGCTGGTTGAAGGCGCATCCGCCTGACGCAGAAGGCCGCGTGTTCACGGAAAGACCGCCGCCGGGCGCGGGGCTCTTCACCATCACGCATCGTGATCTCAGCTCACTCGCGCTGGCCTTGGCGCGCACGGATGCGGCGCGCGCGGGCTTTCATGTGCGGCGCGCCACCTTCGTCAGCGGCGCATCCCCATTTCAGACGAAGCTCGGCTTCGCAACGGGCGCGGCGGACATGTTCTGGCCGGACAATCATGAGATCGCCACGCTGCTGAAAGGCAGAGGCCTCGCGATCCGGGGGATGCCGCCACGCAGCCGGCTCCTCGTTCTCTGGAACACACGCTCGCCCGTGCTCTCGGACGTGCGCGTGCGCGAGGCCTTGTCCCTAGCAACGGATCGACAGGCGCTGATCGATGAGCTGCTGAACGGACGCGGGCGAATCGAGGACGGACTCTTCCAGCCCGGCCTGTGGTTCGCGCAGACTTTCGCGCCACCGCGCTTCGACGCGACCGCCGCGTATGACGCGCTGACGAAGGCCGGATGGATCCGCGATGTGGAGGGCGTGGCGAAGCGGCCCGGCCAGCAGTTCGCATTCGAGCTGCTCACCACCGCCGGAAATCCGCAGCGGCAACAAGTGGCCGAGGCACTGGCCGCGCAGTGGAGAGAACTCGGCGCGCAGGTGAAGGTGACCGCAGTGCCGTGGGATGATCTCATCAACAAACGGCTGGCCGGCCGCAAGTTCGACGCCGCCATCCTCGGCATCGATTTCGAGACGACCTGGGATCAGTTTCCCTTTTGGCACTCATCGCAGGCTTCCGCAGGCGGGCTGAATTTCTCCGGCGTCGCGGACCGTCAGATCGATCTTTTGCTGGAGCGGCTGCGTGCGGAGTTTGACACCGATCAGGTGTCGGCGCGCGCAAAGGATCTCGAGGACGCGCTGCTGGCGCAGCACCCCATGCTGCCGCTGTTCACCGACATGACGCAGGTTGCGGTCAGGCTCTCCGCATTGCAAAAGGGGGCGCAGGCCGATGACGCGCGGCCGTGGACGCTGCGTGATCTCGTGCTCAATCATCCCGATAACGGCGCGCGCGCCGCATCCCTGCTCATGCGCGCGCCTGAGGACTCCGCGCCGATGAGGCCGGCTGGCGACAACCCAAAATAATCCGTGCTCCCGAAGCCAGAAACACTGCCGACCCTCCTGCCGCTGCGCCTCGTGCTGCTCGGCGCCTTTGCCGGATGCGCGGCGCTCGCCTCGCAGCACGTGCCCTCTGCGGAGTGGCCGCGCTTTCTCGCCGGGCTCACCGTCGTGGGCGCGGACGGCACCACGCTGGCCACGGCGATGGGGGCGCGCGTGAGCGCCACGATCCTGCTCGTGGCCGGGTCTGTGCTGCTCGCGGTGACGACTGGCGCTGCCGTCGCCTTCACCGCATTGCGCGTGGGTTTCGGCATGCCGTGGCTCGCGGGATTTCTCGGCAGGCTGCTGGCCGCCGTGCCCGTCATCGCGATCGCCCTCGCAGGTGTGGGTTGGATCGTCGGGCGGAACGGTTTGTCGGTTGAGTCGCTGCTGCCGTATCATCCCGCGCCAGCGCGGGATTATTGGGAGCTGGCCGCAGGCCGCAGCCTGTGGTGGTGGCTGGTGCCGTGCTGGACGCTGGCCCTGCCGCTGACGGGCGCGTTCATCTCCAGCACGCTCGACCGCATCCATTCCGCACGTCAGGGTGATCTGCGCGTGGGCCTGCGCGCGCGCGGTTTGCAGCGCGGTGTCATTCATTATCGGCACACGCTTCCACTCATCTGGCCCGCGCTCATTGCGGACATCGGGCACCTCGGCCTACTCGCATTCGGCTACGTCGTGTTCGTGGAGGAGGCGCTCGGCGTGCAGGGCTGGGGCGCGTTCTTTGCCAGTGCGATGAAGGCGGGCGACGTGCGCGGCATCGCGGGCGCGCTTTACTTTGCCGGGTGGATGTCGGCCGCGTGGTGCCTGCTGATCGGATTGGTGCGGCTCACCGCGCGTCCGGTCTCTGGTCTGCACCGTCGGGGAAAGGCATCGGCGCTGGACTCCGTGAAGCCGCTCCTCACAGCGGTCGGCCTGGGCGGTCTCGCCCTCGTGTGTTGTGCGTTTGGGGAAACATCCGGATCCACCGGGCTCGCCGCGTTGCTCGGCCGGCAGGTGTCACCGCTCGTGCATGATTTGCGCGGCGTGGCCTCGGCGTGCGCGGTGGCGCTGATGCTGGCAGGCGTTCTCGGCGGCTTTTGCGCCATCGCCGGCCCGCGCCTTCCACGCTTCCGCATTTTGGAAACGGTGTCGTGGTCCCCCGTCCTTGTCTGGACGCTCGGCGTGGTGGCGCTGCTGCGCGATTCCGATTTCGTCTGGGTGGTGCCGGGCGTCTTCATCGCGCTTGGCGGGAGCGTTGAGCTGGGCGGCCGCTGGCGCGAGCTGCGGTCGGGCCGAGCGCTCGAGGGCTCCCGCGCCGTCGGCACGAGCGCGCCGCGCGCGTGGCGCATGCATGTCCTGCCGGAGTTGCTGCGCCACATGCTCGCCTGGATTCTCGAGTCGGGCGCCACACTCCTGGTCTGGGTGGCGCTCATCGACAGCTTGAAGCCGCCCGGCACCACGCGCACCGCAGAGTCTCTCGGCATGGCCATCACCGCCGCAAAGGAAACCGTGCTGACCGATCTGCCGCCGCTCATCGTGCCCGCGCTCGTCGTCGCCATCTCGCCTTGTTTTTCAATCAGCTCAGCCGCATCGTCCGCTACAGCCCGCCCACGCATTGACCGCAATGGAACCCGCATCGAAAACGCCCCCGCTCCTTCGCATCCGCGACTTGTCCATTGAGTTCCGCCGACGCGGTGCTGAGCCCTTGCAGGCGGTGAAAAGCATCAGCCTCCAGCTCGATCAAGGAGAGTCACTGGCCATCGTGGGCGAGAGCGGAAGCGGGAAGAGCGCCACCGCGCTCGCGCTTGCCAGATTGCTGCCGGAGCCGGCCGCCACGATCACTGCGGCCGAGCTGTCCATCACCGGCCATCACGTGCTCGAGATGAGCGAGCGCGAGCTGCGCAAGATCCGCGGCAAGGAGATCGCGTACGTTTTCCAGGAGCCCTCCACCTCGCTGAATCCTGTGCTGACCGTGCGCACGCAGATGGCGGAATCACTCGCGCTGCACCGGCCCGAGGTGAAGGACCGCGATGCCGAGATCATCCAGTGGCTTTACAAGGTGGGCATCGTCGAGCCGGAGAAACGCCTGCGTGCCTACCCGCACGAGCTCAGCGGCGGCATGCAACAGCGCGTGATGATCGCCATGGCGTTGTGCTGCCAGCCGAAGCTCCTCATCGCCGACGAGCCCACCACCGCGCTCGACGTCACCATTCAGAAGCAGATCATCGACCTCCTCGCCGAGCTGCGCACCAGCCTGAACATGAGCCTGATCCTCATCACGCATAACTTTGGCATCATCCGCGATGTGGCGGACAAGGTCGCCGTCATGTTTCGCGGCCGCATCGTCGAGGCCGGCCCGGTCGCGCAGATCCTGAATCACCCGCAGCACCCGTACACCCAGGCGCTCCTCGCCTGCGTCCCGCGCATGGGCGCAAAGCTAGCCCGGCTCAAAGCCATCGATTACGACTTGATCGAGCGGGCGGAGAGTGTGGTGTGAGAGTGAGGCGCGGGGGAGAAAGCAGAGCGTCGATTCAAGCGACGGGAGCTATCGAAAAAGACCGCGTCTCCAGCGAGCGCGAGGGTGCCGCGTATCGGATTGTGGGAAAACAGGTCGCCGAAGTGACAGATCAAAACGAGATCAGGGCGATTGAGGACGCGCTCACAAACCCGATCGACCCCGTGCGCCAGCATATCGACAAGGCTCTTGCGCTTCTCAGGATCGCAGCGCCCCTGACTATCGGAATTCAATCAAGGAATCCATATCGGCGGTGGAGGCAGCGTGCAGAGTCATCACCGGAAACCATGCGGCCACGCTTGGCGAAGCATTGAAAAAGATTCCGGATCTCCACCCCGCCTTGCAGAAATCCTTTCTCGCTCTTTACGGATACACCAGCGACTCCGGCGGGATTCGCCACTCCTTGATGGAGGAGTCGAAACTGACATATGCGGACGCGAAGTTCATGCTCTCAACATGCTCCGCCTCCGTTTCCTACCTAGTCGTAAGCGCAAAGGTGCCGGCCGCCAAAGGGGCGTGACCGGGTCACGCCGCGAAGACAGTCGCGCGGGCCCTGATCATGGGGGCGGAATGAGTTCAGTAAACCTCATCATGGGTCCCTGCGGCCTCCAACAAAAGAGCTTCCTTGCCCTCGTGATTCACGAGCTGGAATATTACGCGAAGGTCGTACCCGGCGGAACAGGCCCAAGACTTGGCCAGCTTCCCTTTTAGTTTGTGGGTGCGAAGCGCAGGATGAAACGCATCTTCCGCCAGAAGCTCCAGCGCTGCCTGAAGATCCGCAGCCGCCGACGAGTTCCGCCGCGTGAATCGCCTCGCCGACCTGATGAACGCTTTGCTGGGGAGCAGCGCACGTTTCATGCCTTGAGCATCTTCAGGATGGCCGCGGGGCTGGCGGGCTTGACCTTTGCCGCGGCAAAGTCGGCCCGCGCCTCCTTCACCGCGACGATCAATTCCGCGCGGCGCTTTTCCGCAACCCTGCGGCTGAGCGTGGCGGAGAGCTCTTCCTGCTCATCGAGAGTCAGCCGGTCCGCCAGTTCCAGAGTGCTTGCAAACGTGCTCATGGCCGGACAGTCACCCGGCACCTTTTCATTTCAAGGTCTTCTTCCACGGCGTCGCGCCCAACCGTGTGATCACGCCGCGACGACAGCCGCGCGGGCGTTTTCTTCGGCGCCGGTCTTTTGCAAATAGTAGTCGTAGTCGCCGGTGTACACGGTGACCTGGCCGGCGTTGATGTGCAGGACCTTGGTGCCGAGGGAGCGGATGAAATGCACGTCATGGCTGATGAAGACGAGCGTGCCCTCGAACTTTTGCAGCGCGAGGATGAGGCCCTCGATGGCCCAGATGTCGAGATGCGTGGTGGGCTCGTCCATGAGCAGGACGTTCGGCGGATCGATGAGGAACTTCACGAGGTTCACCCGGCTCTTCTCGCCGCCGCTGAGCACCTTGCACTTCTTGTGCACGTCCTCGCGCTTGAAGAGGAAGGAGCCGAGGATGCTGCGCGCCTCGTCCTCACGGATCTCGGGGGCGCAGCGCTTCAGCTCATCGAGGATGCTGAGGTTCGGGTCCAGCGTGTCGGCGCGGTGCTGGGAGAAGTAGCCGATCTTCGCGTTCGTGCCGAGCTTGCGCTCGCCTTTCTGAAAGGGGATCTCGCCGGCGAGGAGCTTGATGAGCGTGCTCTTGCCAGCGCCGTTCGGCCCGACGAGCGCGATGCGGTCGCCGCGCTCGATCTCGAGGTCGAGGCCCTGATAGACCTTCTTTTCGCCGTAGGCCTGATGCACATCGGTGAGGACGATGAGGCGCTGCCCGCCGCGCTGGGGCTGGGGAAAATTGAAACGAAACGCCTTCCGCAGCGGCCTGGGTTTCTCCAGCTTGTCCATCTTGGCGAGCTGCTTCTCGCGGCTCTGCGCCTGCGAGGCCTTTGAGGCCACGGAGCGGAAGCGGTCGATGAACTCCTGCACTTGTTCGATCTCCTTCTGCTGGTTCCGATAGGCCTGCGTGGCGCGCTCCCAGTTCTCCTCGCGGAGGCGGAGGTGGTCGCTGTAATTCCCCTTGTAGGCGATGAACTTGCCTTCATCGATCTCGTACACGGACTCGACCAGCTCGTCCATGAAGTCGCGGTCATGGGAGATGATGAGGACGGCGCCGGGATAGTTTTTCAAATAGGCGCGGAACCACCAGAGGGCGACGAGGTCGAGGTGATTCGTGGGCTCATCGAGCAGGAGGAGGTCGGGCTCCATGACGAGCAGGCGCGTCATGTGGGCGCGCATGACCCAGCCGCCGCTGAACTCCTTGGCCCTGCGGTGGAACTCCTCCTCCTTGAAGCCAAAGCCGCGCATGATCTTTTTCGCCTTTGCCTCGGCCTGCGGATCGTGCAGGGCGTCGAACTTTGCCTGCGCCTCGAAGTACTCGGGGTTCTCCACATCGTTCGCGGCCTCGAGCGCGCGCAGGGTGGTCTCGAATTTCTCGATCTCCCCCGCCTTCCCGGTGGCGATGTCCATGATCGTCTCCTCACCCACGGGCTCGCTCTCCAGCGGCAGGAAGCCCACAGTGGTCCATTCATCCCGCACGACCTCACCGGTGTCCGGCGTGTCCTTTTTGAGGATGAGTGAGAACAGCGTGCTCTTCCCCGCGCCGTTCGGTCCCACGAGGGCGACGCGCTCGCCACTGTTGATGGTCATCGACGCATCGGTGAAGAGGGCGCGATTGTTGAAGGTCTTGGAGACGTTGCGGAGGGTCAGCATGATTTTTGGGGCCGCCCACATAGCACAGGCCGGGTGGCTGTGCAGCCTCATTTCACGCAGCGGCCGACGTGCAACAATAGTGTCACCCGTCCGCCGCAGTGCGACAATGACAGGTGCTGGAGCCGCAGTGAGGCTGTAAAATGAACCGCTGCGGACCTTGGCGGAAGTCACGCTGGAGATATCGAATGCGTTGGTTCCCAGAGGGAGCGGCGTGTGGACGGGGAGGTTGCGCGGACAGGCGCGGCGCGTTGCAGTCACCCTGCCTTCAGCAGGCCGTTTGGGAGGCTGGCACGCGACGTGGCGCGCGCGTGACCTTTCTGTTGATTGCCGCCTGGTGTCTTCGGCTCTCTAAAGTGCATGATGAAAACGCCACCGAAGCCCGACGAACGTGAATCAGAGTCATTCCTCCCGAAGCGAACGCCGCTAGAGAATGCGGTGCTGATCATCACGCTGCTGATCGCGCTCGGCGCCGTGAGCCTGCTGGGCGCGGCACGGGAAAAGCCGTCTGGCGCACCGGCAGATTCAAATCTTGCTTCCCCCACGACGCCACAATGAGCTCTGAGATCAGGCAGTACCTGAGATGGCGCCGCAGGACGCGGTTCATCCGCCGCCACGGCGGGCTGCTGCTCGCGCTCGCCATTCTTCTTGCCGCAGGTCTTGTGCTCTGGCGCGGGAAGATGAGGCGCTATGAGTCATCGGCGGAGCCGTTCCACTTCGGGCAGAAGCGGCAGCCGTCGCAAGTTTCAAAGCTCACGTCGCTGCAAAGTGACGCAACCCCAGACCCTGCCCATGGATGCGCCTAGCACACGCCGCACAGTCGTCAGGCAGTTCATCATCGGGACGGTGGCGTCATGGATGGGCGGCCTCTGGCGCTGCGACACGTTGCTGGCGACGGAGGCTGCGGGCATCAAGGACAACGCCACGCTTTCCGTGAAGCTCAGCCAGTTTCCCGCGCTGGCGTTCGCAGGCGGGTCTGTGCGATTGAATGTGGGGCTGGGGCATCCGGTGGCGATCAATCGCGGGCCGGCGAATGCGTTTTACGCGGTGAACACGTGCTGCGCGCATCTGGGCTGCACGGTGAATGCTTTCGACGCGGGGCTGAACAAGATGCGCTGCGGATGCCACGGCTCGCTTTACAACATTGACGGCTCGCTCGCCGGCGGACCGGCAACTCGGGGGTTGGACCGCTATACAGCGGTCTTCGATGGAGCGGACACGGTGATGGTGAGCCTGCCTAGCGCGACGTATGGAGCACGGGACATCGTGGTCCAGAACACGACGCCGACAGGCAGGCGCATCAAACTCACGTTTCATCCTGCCATCTTCACGACATACGAGGTGCAGTATCGTGCGAGCCTGACGGATGCGCCGCAGGTCATCGGCTTCTCCACAACGCCCACCGGCGCGGCGACGCAGATTTCCTATCGCAACACGGACTTCGATCCCGACGCCCCGTCACCGCTCGTGCCTCTGTATGTCGATGTGACCGGGCCGCACGGATTTTTCAGCATCGCCCTGGTGGTCAGTGAGTATTGAAGGCGTCACGCGCAGCGGCCAAGCGCGTGAAACAACTCTGCCGAGGCGCGCCGGGTGTCGGCGCCGAAGCCGATCTCGCGCGAAAGAATGTGCCGCAGCTCGACGCGCGCGCGGTGCGCGGCCACGCGGTGCGCGACACTGGCGCCGCGAAGGCCGGCCGACGGAGGGTCATCCAGCAAGGATGACTCGATGCCGTGCCAGCGCGAGGGGTCCATGCGGGCGCGCAGCAGCGCGAAGCCACGCTCGAGGATGCCCAGGCCCCAAGCGCGATCCAGATCAGTCGTGGGTGTCTGCGCGCACGGGACCTCGACACCCTCCTCGGCAAGATCCTCAAGCGATAGCGCGGCGGCCGCACCGCCACGCCGCAGCCGTATGCGGTTGCGCCACTGGTTCAAGATCATGCAGCGCAGCGTGCGTGTGAGATGCGCGGCCTGCGTTTCGTCCGGCTCTCCGCTGAGCCGCAGGAGCACGCCGAGACGGATGAGCCGCAGGAAAAGCTCCTGCACGACGTCCTCCGCGTCATGCTCACCGCATCCTTTCAGCCGCGCGTATTGCAGGAGGCGGCGGCGGTGCGAGAGGAACATCCGCTCGCACGCACGATCGGCCTGCTTGATCTCGCACGAAGCGTCGGCGGACACGGGCCTCAAAGATGGTTCCAATTCAAGCACCATGTGATGAGCACTGAAGTCCAGCAACGGCGGTGATCAGGGCGTCGTGACCATGAGCTGCATCATGCGGCGGGGATGCGTGGCATCTGCCGGGAAGATGTCGCCCACTCTTACATTCGTGCGCGCGCCTGCCGGCGTGGTGATGATGCGAGATGCTCCGCCGCCCACCCAGGTCCATGGCCCAGTGCCGGTCTTCATCGCGACGGGGGTCCAATTCACGACATCATCGGTGACGCGGACGATGTAGGTGATGTCGCCGGGCACGGGATTGTCCACATCGAAGCTCAGCGACAGGCGGTCGTTCAGCAGCGGGTTGGCATCGTTTGTGACGGGTGCCGGCAGCGAGGCCAGGCCGTCGAAGCCGGTGCCAATGGTCGGATTGATGCCGAGGCCGTATTCCATGAGGTTTTGGATTCCATCGCCATCATAGTCGGCATCGTCGGCCGTGGCACCGGTGCCTGCCGTGGTGCCGAAGTGGAGCTGACGCCACGACAGCAAGGTCGGAGTTGAAACGATGGTGACCGTCGTGCTCGAAGGCGCGCCTGCTGCCGCGCCAGCCCCTGGAGCCAGCGTGACGGTGAATGTGCGATCCGCGGCGAGTCCGCTGCGATTCGTGATGCTGACGCTCACGTTCTTCGTCGTCTCTCCTGGCGCAAAGTTCACCGCAAAGCTGCTGAGCGCCGTGAAGTCGGTGCCTGCGATAGCCGTGCCGTTGGCGGTGCTGACATTGACAGTGGCCGCGTATTGGATGTCACCGTAACGATTCACCGTCAGAGAAAGGGAGCCTGCGGTTTCATTCACGCTGTTCGTCGATGCGGCGAGTGAGAAGGCGATCTTTGGCGTCTGACGGACGAGGAGCAACTGACCGCCCTCAACGTTCGCGGCGGAGATGCCGGTGGTGTAGTGGGCCTGATCCACCATGAGGTAGGTTCGCTGGCCTGCGGCTGCATTGCTGCCGAAGATGGCGCTCACATCAATGACGCCGGAGGTTTCCTCGTCGTTGGTGTAAGGCAGGGTCGCAGGCGTGGTGAGGTCGCCAAAGAGCGCGGGGTTGTGTTGCAGCACCTTGGTGAGGCTGCCAGTGACGGGATCGTAGAACCACACCTTGCCATTGTGCGGTGCGCCACCCACGTCTTCTTGCAGCATGAGCTTGCCGTCGTCGGTGACGGTCATGTTGTCCCACATGTTCGCGTCATTGCCCACACCGCCCGTGAGGACGAGATCAATCGTACCACCGACTTCAGGCGTGGTGATGTTGGCGAAGTTCAGTCTCCACAAACGGGTGCGGCCGATCTGGGGTCCGATGCCGTCATTCACGCGATCAATCTGATCGGTTGTGACAAAGTAGAAGTGATTCGGGTTCGTCGGATCCCATGAGCCGTCTTCAGGACGCGAGAACGTCGTCGCTGCGGTGGCGCTCAGAGTAAAGGCGGTGCCGCTGGTGATGTTCGTCGCACGAGTGGTGCTATTGACGATCTCGACTGGATTGCCGGTGACGTTCACGAACCTCAGCACACCGTTGGTCAGACCTGCCTTGTCCACTTCACTGCCGGTGTTGGTCTTGGTGCCGACATAGACTACCACGGAGTTGTTGTGAGGGGTTGCCGCAGTGCCGCCATCGCTCGGAGCGACCACGACGGTCTTGTCCTGCGGATATGGGCTAGCCACGACGTTTTCCCACCCGCCCCAGCCGGTCACACCATTCGTGTTGCCATCGGTGGCTGAGTTGAATTTGCCGAGGATGTAGCTCTTGCCCTTGTCCGCGCCAGTGGCGATATGACCGACGGCGTAACCGAGGCCGTTGCTGCCACCGCCGGTGGATTCCTCACCGTTCATGAAGATGCGCGTCTGCGTTCCCTTGCCGGTGGCTGCATTGTAGAAAGAACTCACGGGTGGCAGGTCAGCAGAGCAGAAGCGCGAGAAGGCGATGGTGCTCGGTGTCGTGTCGGAGACTTGAGTGGTGCTGTTCCAATTATAGACCGTCGTCATCAAGTCACTGCCGGACACGACAGCGAGTGTGCTCTTATTGATGACCCACTCGGAGACGAATGAACCAATCGCACCATGTGCACGAGTCACCCCGACCGTCTTGCCCAGCTCGTGATTCATGAGCAGCGTGAGTGTGCCGTCGCCATTGTCATAAGCACCGAGTCCATCGGGGATGCCGGCCATCTGATAGCCGCCAGGGCCTTCGCCAACGGTGAGGAGTGAGTTCACCTGGAAGTCGGAACTGATCGGCAGCACATACGGAGCCACAGCAGTCGAGGGACCGGTGACGCTGCTGGTCTGATGCACGAGGAGAAGCTGGCCGCCTTCGACATTCGCTGCGGAGATGCCGGAGGTGTAGTGAGCTTGATCGACCATCAGGTAAGTGCGATCGCCGGTGACAGCATTGCCGCCGAAGAGACTCGTCACGTCGATGACGCCGGAGGTTTCCTCGTCATTCGTGTAGGGCGCGGTAGCTGGTGTGGTGACACCGCCAGTGCGGTCACCAAAGCGAGCCACGTCATGCTTGAGGACTTTGGTGAGGCTGCCGGTGGTGGGATCGTAGAACCACACCTTGCCGTTGTGCGCCGCGCCGCCGACGTCTTCCTGGAGCATCAACTTGCCATCGCTGGTGACGGTCATGTTGTCCCACATGTTCGCGTCGTTGCCAGCCGGCACGTTGGTGCCGCCGGTGAGCACAAGATCAATGGTGCCGCCAAGTTCTGGCGTGGTGATGCTGGTGAAGTTCAGCCTCCAAAGACGCGTGCGACCGACTTGAGCGCCGATGGTGTCATTCACATCGTCGCGCTGATCGGTGGTGACGAAGTAGAACACATTGGGATTCGTTGGATCCCAGGAACCGTCCTCAGGGCGCGAGAAGGTCGTCGCCGCCGTCGCGCTCAGGGTGAAGGCGGTGCCGCTGGTGATGTTCGTGGCGCGTGTCGTCGTGTTGGCGATCTCGGCAGCATTGCCGGTGACGTTGATGAATTTCAAAACGCCATTGGTCAGGCCGGCCTTGTCCACTTCCGTTCCAATGTTGGTCTTTGTGCCGATGTAAACGACCACCGAGTTGATGTGTGGAGTTCCAGCGGTGCCGCCATCGCTCGGGGCGATGACGACGGTCTTGTCCTGCGGATATGGGCTAGCAACGACGTTTTCCCAACCGCCCCAGCCGGTCACACCATTCGTGTTGCCGTCAGTGGCGGAGTTGAATTTGCCGAGGATGTAGCTCTTGCCTTTATTTGCTCCGGTGGCGACGTGGCCGACGACGTAGCCGAGTCCGTTGCTGCCGCCGCCAGTGGATTCCTCACCGTTCATGAAAATGCGCGTCTGCGTGCCCTTGCCGGTCGCTGCGTTGTAGAAAGCACTCACTGGTGGCAGGTCCGCAGAGCAGAAGCGTGAGAAGGCGATGGTGCTCGGTGTCGTGTCGGAGACTTGAGCGGCGTTGTTCCAATTATAAACGGCGGTCATCAATTCACTGCCAGAGACGACAGCGAGTGTGCTCTTATTGATAACCCACTCGGAGACGAATGAACCAATCGCACCATGCGCACGAGTCACCCCGACCGTCTTGCCCAGCTCATGATTCATGAGCAGCGTCAGTGTTCCATCGCCATTGTCATAAGCACCGAGTCCATCAGGAATGCCAGCCATCTGGTAGCCGCCAGGGCCATCGCCAACAGTGAGCAATGCTTTCGTCTGCCAGTTGCCATTGAGCGGCAGCACATACGGCGTCTTGCTGGAGCTTGGACCCGTCGATGCCGCAAACGTGTCGGCTTCCGTGATCGTGATCGTCGTGGTTGCTGGCGCTGTCGTCGTCGCGCCGGAGAGCGCGGCGGTGAAGGTGCGCGAGCCTTGGATGCCGGGACGGAAGCTCACGCTGATGTTCACAGTCGCCGTTGTCGCATTGGCTGCGAAGCTGACGGTTTGTGCTGTCACGGCTGTGTAGTCGGTGCCTGCTGTGGCCGTGGCGTTTGCGGTGTTCACCGTGACCGTGGCAGGTGAGGTGCCGCCTGCGCGATTGATCGTCAGCGTGACGGAGCCAGCGGAGTCGCCCACACTGTACGTCGCACTGGCGAAGCTGAACGTTGATCCCACGGTGTAACCAGGAGATCCCGTTTCAGTGTTTGCTGCGGAGCGGAAGGCACCGTTTGTGCCGATGACGCTGAGCGTCGAGATGATCGGCAGTGGCAGCGTGGTGCTACCAGCAGCGGCGGTCTTGTTGTCCAGCGTGGTGCCAGTGGCGACAGCAGCGAAAGCAACGCCGGTGACGCGGTTGCCAGCTGCATCAAAAATGTTCACCGCATCACCGCCCGAACTGAGGCCGACACCCGCACCACCGTAAGCGCCGATCAACACACCAGAAGGCGGTGTCGGTGAGCCAAACCACGCCGTGCAGAGATTGGCGAGAATAGTTGCATCCGTGGATCCATCGGCCAGGCCTTCGAAAAAGACGGCTGTCTTGCCCGCAGGGATGACGGTCATGCCGCGCATCGCGACCTTCGCCGTGCCGTTGGAGTTGTCATCCATCTGCCAGCCCGTGATGTTTACATCGGTCACACCGGTGTTGGTCAATTCGATCCAGTCGGCGACGTAGGAAGAGCTGCTGCCGTTTGGATTCACTTCCGTGATGACGATGGTGCCAGGTGCGACGTACTGCGTGATGTTCAGCACGAAGTTTGCGCTCGCATCTGGATTGGTGCCGACCGTCGTGTCATCGACGTTCACCGTGACGTTGTAAGTTGGCTTCGTCGCGTAGCTGAGCGTCGTACCCGCTTTGAGATAAAGCGAGTTGCCGGTGATGACGAATGAGGCTGCATCGGCGCCGCTCAAGCTCAACGCATTTGTGCCATTGCCGTCGTCGGTGATCGAGATGTCAGCCGCGCGCACATCGGCTGCGGTGCTGGTGTTTTCGACGAGCGTCGGAACCGTGTTCGAGAACACCACCGCCGTCGGCGGCAAGTTCACATCGTTGTCATTGATCGTCACCGTGGCCGTCGCGGGGCTGCCCACATCGTAGCTGCCGGTATCGCCCAGCGTGATCGTCACGGTCTCGCTGCCTTCGACTGAGGTATCATCCACTGGCGTGATCGTCAGATCGATGAACGAGGCGCCCGCAGGAATCGTCGCGGGAGAAGTCAATGCAGGTGTGTAGTCACCACTCGTCGCCTGACCGGAGCCTGTGGCGATGCTGAGGATCACCGTCATCGCGCTGGTGGTGCTGCCCGTGCGTGAGATGCGGAAGGTGCCTGGATCGGTGCCTGCCTCAGCGGCTGTGGCATCCGTGGCGACGATGGAAACGAGAGGCGTGGACCCCAAAGACGCGGAACCCGGCGAGCCGATTTCATTAGCCGTGGCAGAGGCGGTGAATGCGCCGTTGGCCCCCAAGGTGCTCAAGACGGTGATGGTCGCATTGTTCAGACCTGCGGTGTTATCAAAGGTCCGGTAGGGACCAGGGGCAGGAGTCGAGGTGCCGAAGTCCACACGACAACGAAGTGTGCCACCAGCGTCATAGATCGTGACGGAGTCACCACCTGTGCTGAGACCTGGGCCGCCATAATATCCGATCTGAAAGCCGGCAGGCGCAGTCGCGCCGAACCAGTGGGCGATGAAGACCGGAGGTTTGGCCGATCCATCGACAAAGATCACGGACTCACCTGCGCCGATGCTGGTGATGCCGGTCAGCGGCCCAGCGGAACCAAAGGAGGCCGCGCTGTCATTCATCTTCCAGCCTGTGATGTCCAGGGCCGTGGCGCCTGTGTTCGTCAGCTCAAACCAGTCGGCAGCGATGGCGCTGTTGCCACTGCTCCAAGGTGCCACTTCGGTGATGCGGAGGGCGCTGGCACCGGAAGTGACGGGAGTGACGTTCAGTGTGAAATTTGCGGAAGCATCAGGTGTGCTGCCGACGCTGGTGTCGTCCACATTCACGGTCACGTTGTAAGTTGGCTTGGTCGTGCCGTTGAGAACCGTGCCCGCTTTCAAATAGAGCGCCGTGCCGATGATCTCAAATGAAGCTGCATCCGCGCCGGAAACGGAGAGCGCATTGACGCCGATCCCGTCTGCATCGGTGACGGTCGTGTTGGTCATCTGCACCGCAGCCGCAGTGCTGGTATTCTCCGGGATGGTGGAAGAAGACGTGGCCAGAATGATGGCGGTCGGAGCTGTGTTCGCTGCATTGGAAGGCGCATAAACCCAAAGCTGCGGATGGTCGATGTCGCCGCCGCCATTCTCACTCACCACATAGATGAAGCCATCGCGGTCCATGGTGATGCCTTCATGCGTCTGGTTCTGAATGCTCAAAGGATTGCCGACATCGGAGACGAGCGTCAGTGTGCTGACGATGTTGCCGGAGCGGTCCATGTTGCGGATCAAGCCGGACTCCTGGCTGAGGATCAGCATGTTTCCAGCCTGTGGTTGACTGGTCATGGCGGGAAGGTTTGAGAAAGCGAAAACGTCCGACATGTCAGCCAAGCTCGCGAGCGCAGGGCTGAACAAATGGGTCGAGTTCACCGTGGTGGGAGAGCCGTTGGAGGCCGTGCCCGCAGTGAAGTCGATCGTGGTTTGGAAGAGACCTTGAGGATCTGCCTCCTTCGCAAAAAGAAAGCCGCTGGTCTGCGGATCATACGAGAGACCTTCGAGACCGATATTGCCGATCGTTGTGCCAAGTTTCATGGTCTGTGCGGCACCACGAGCCAGCGTGCCACCAGCGACGTAAGTGAACTTAACGGCCTGACGATCACGCTCTTCAGTCATCACAAACTGGCCGCCGCCGATGTAGGTGATGCCTTCCGTGTCATAGAACTCCGTGCCCTGCGGACTGCTGCCCGTTGCCAGAGTCATCGTGCTAATCAGAGTGCCGGTCTTTGCAACTTCAGTCACTGACGTGCCGCCATCACCGACGATAAACAAGGTGTTGCTGTCCCAGTTGAAAGCCACGCCTGAGGCTTCCTGTGCGAGCAGGTTGTTCGATGGCGGCGTGGTGCGAGTCGGCTCGGGCAAATCATAACGACCCACGCGAACATAGCGGGAAAGGTCAATGGTGGTCTCATTGTCAGTGATGATCACCGAAGCGGTGATCGTGGCACCGAGATTGTAATCGACCGTGTCGGTGATCGTCAGCGCCACCGTTTCATCACCTTCGAGCACGATGTCATCGGCGGGTGTGATCGTGACATCCACAAAAGACTGCGTCGCGGGGATCGTCGCGCTGCCGGAAAGAGCGGGCGTGTAGTCAGCAGGCGCAACAGCCTGGCCTGCGCCCGTTGCGACGGTGTAATTCACCGTCAGCGGATTGGTGGCGTCGCCCGTGCGCGTCATGCGGAAGGTGCCGGCATTGACCGGCAGTTCCGCCGCGCTCGAATCCGTGGCGGCTATGGTCACGAGCGGAGTCGGTGTGAGAGCTGCCGGCGCAAAGGCCACGCCTTTGACCGTGGTGCCAGCCGGAGCTGTGTAGAGCGTGACGTTGTTCGCTGTCGTGACCGAGATGGCCGCGTTAAAGCCAGTGGTGTCTGTCAACTTCACGACGTTGTTTGCGGCAGTCGCGCCTGAGCCGGTGGAGACATACAGATCAGCGCCGCCGCCGCTCCTCGCTGCGGCAAGACCAAACCCCGTGACCGCCGCGTAACTGCCGTTCGCAGTCCATGCGCCGGTGACGAGCGAGTACTTTTTGACCCCCGCCGTGGTGAGCACGTAGAGCACATCGAATGCAGCACCATTGCTGCCGGAAGAGATCATGTAAAAATCCTGCGCCGTCGCATCGGCGGCCAGCCCGGGCAGGCCGGTGATGGCTCCGCCGGTCGCGGCAGTGACCGTCGAGACCACAGCGGTCGTCGCGGTGGACACGGTGTAAACAGTGCCGCCGAATGAGCGGATCGCCCGGATGTTTGCCGCAGGGCTCGCGGTGGAGGTGCCATTGGAGTACACCCCGCCTTGATCGGCGATGAACCACGCCGTGTTGTTCAGGCTCGTGGCACTGCGCGTCTGATTGCCGCTCGTGCCGGTGTAGGTCGTCTGCAACGCGAAGACGCCGGACGCATCCAGCGTTCCCACGCCGCGCGTCGTCAGCGTGTTGACGTTCACTCCGGTTGTTGTCGAATTGTGCCCCATGAAGGTGAGCAGCGTGCCGTCGGCGCTGAGAGAGAGATAACCTGTGCTCGTGGCCGAGCCGCTGAAGCGCAGCGCGTTCGGCAGCGTCGCGCCATCAATCGCGATCGCGTTGGTCGGCGACTGCGCGGCAGCGGTCGTGTTCAGCTCGACGATGGTGACCGTCGTGTTGTTGGCCGCGTTCGAGTCCGCACGCAGCACCGCGAGATTGCCAGCGGTGAATGGGGTGCCGTGCAATGCGCCAGTCATCGCCATGAGGGTCGGCGCGAGGCGGCGGAGGGCTCTCCCAAAGGCACGGTAACTGCGCGCGGGAGCACAAGATGAGACGGAGGTTTTCATGAGGTGAGGAGTGGGGTGAGGTGAATCCACTGCCCGCAAAATCTTCGTCCGCGAGCGGCGGCGGCGGAGTTCTATCAAGACTCGCGCGGTGCTCAACGCGGACATGGTTACACTAATGCCACGTCACAATTCCGACACGGAAGCGCGGCGCGCGAGTCAGCCCTGAGGCGTCGTCATGCGCGGGTCGTGAACACCGGATGGCAGCTTTTGGATGAGATGTGGTTCCGCGTTGACGCCAAGGCGCACGGCGCAAGGGTATCCGCATGGGGCAGGGATTGGCGGCGCTGGGAGATGCGCGCGCCACTGGCATTTCCATCGGCCTTGGGCAAGGTGTGGCGTCACCGCTCTCCACCGCATGAAACACATCCTCGCACTCGACCAGGGCACGACCAGCTCGCGCGCCATCTTGTTTGACCACGCCGGCGCTGTCGTCGCCGTGGCCCAGAAGGAGTTCCCGCAGATTTTCCCAAAACCAGGATGGGTGGAGCATGATCCACGCGACATCTGGTCCACGCAGGCGGGCGTGGCGGCGGAAGTCTTGCAGAAGGCGCGGCTGAGCGCTGGCGACATGGCTGCCATCGGCATCACAAATCAGCGGGAGACGACACTCGTGTGGGACCGGCGCACCGGGCTGCCGATTTGCAATGCCATCGTCTGGCAGGACCGCCGCACCGCGCCGATGTGCGACCGCCTCCGGGCCGACGGCCTCGCGCGTGTGATCCGCAAGAAGACCGGCCTCGTGCTCGACGCCTATTTTTCAGCGACGAAGCTGCACTGGATCCTGCAGAACGTGAAGGGCGCGCGCGCAAAAGCCAAGGCGGGCCATCTCGCCTTTGGCACGGTGGATAGCTGGCTGGTGTGGAATCTCACGGGCGGCAAGGTCCACGTGACCGATGTGAGCAATGCCTCGCGCACGATGCTCTTCAACATCGTGAAGGGCTGCTGGGACGATGAGCTGCTGCGCATCTTCGATGTGCCGCGCTCGATGCTGCCCGAGGTGCTCTCATCGAGCGAAGTGTACGGAGAGACGCGGCTGCTCGGCGCGCCGATCCCCATCGCGGGCATCGCGGGTGATCAGCAGGCGGCGCTCTTCGGTCAGGTTTGCACACAGCCTGGCATGGTGAAGAACACGTACGGCACGGGTTGCTTCATGCTGATGAACACCGGCACCAAGCCGGTCACCTCGAAGAACAACCTGCTCACCACGGTGGCGTGGCGCATCGGCAGCCGCACGGAGTATGCGCTGGAAGGCAGCATCTTCATCGCCGGCGCTGTCGTGCAATGGCTGCGTGACGGGCTCGGCATCATCCGCTCTTCCTCCGAGATCGAGGCCCTCGCCGCGAGCGTGCCGGACACAGGCGGAGTGTATCTCGTGCCGGCCTTTGCCGGGCTCGGCGCGCCGCATTGGGATGCGTATGCGCGTGGCACCATCACCGGCCTCACGCGCGGCAGCACGAAGGCGCACATCGCACGCGCCGCGCTGGAAGGCATCGCGCTGCAAGTGATGGATGTGCTGAAGGCGATGGAGGCCGACTCCGGCATCCGGCTGAAGCAACTGCGCGTGGACGGCGGCGCGTGCAGGAATGATCTGCTCATGAAAATACAAGCCGGCTTGCTCGGCGTGCCCGTCGTGCGGCCAAAGGTCGCGGAGACCACCGCGCTCGGCGCCGCGTATCTCGCGGGGCTCGCAGTCGGGTATTGGAAAGATCAGGCCGCCATCGCGCGGCAGTGGAAGGCGGACAAAACGTTCAAGCCCGCGATGAAGCCGGCGGAGCGGAAGCGAATCACGGCGGGTTGGGTGAAAGCGCTGGATCGCGCGAAGGCTTGGGAGGACGCGTGAAGACGAAAGCAATCGGGCGCGCTGCGGAGACGCTGCCTCAGGGAGTCAGCACCACCTTCAGCAAGCCTTCCTTGTTGTCATAAAGCCGCGCAAACCAGTCCGCGCCGTCCTCAAGTTTCGCCACCGCGCTCATCAGCGGCTTCACGTTGATCGAGCCGTCCTGAATGCGGCGGATCGCCTCGGGATACTCGCCGGCGCATGAGCACGAGCCACGGATGGTGAGCTGACGCGTGACGACTTCTTGAAGAGGAAAGGGCGTGTTCGGCTGCAAGTTGCCGACGAGGATCACCTGCCCGCCTTTCCGCGCGCAGCGGATCGCGAGATCCAGCGGCGCGCCCGCGCCGACGACCTCAAATGTGGCATCGGCTCCGTCGCCGCCGCAGATCTCGCGGATGTGCTGCCACAGGTTTTCCTGCTTCGCATTGAAGGCTGATTCCGCGCCGAGTTTCTTCGCCAACTCGAGCCGCTTCTCATCGAGATCGACGGCGATCACGCGATCCCAGCCGCGCGCGAGCAACGCCTGGATCACGAGCAGCCCGATCAATCCCGCGCCGACCACGACGGCCGTGCCGCCCAGCGCTTCGCCTTCATTGTCGCAACCGGTTTCACATCCATCGCAATGCGGCGCGAAGGCCTCGCCGACCTCGATGCCTTCCGCGAGATTCACCGCGTGCAGCGCGATGGACACAGGCTCGGCAAACGCGGCCTCTTCATACGGCAGATCATCCGGCAGACGGTAAAGGATGCGCGTCGGCAGTGCGATCTGCTCCGCAAAACAGCCGTGCCGCCGATAGGTGCCGGGCGATACGCCGAGCACTTTTCGCGTCGCGCAAAGGTTCACAAAACCCGCGCGGCACTCCTCGCACTCGCCGCAGTACTCGGTGGAGTCGAATGTCACGCGCTCGCCGATCTTCCAATCCGTCACGCCATCGCCGAGGGCGACGATCTCGCCCGCCGCCTCGTGTCCCATCACGATGGGCGGTTGGCGTCGGCCGCTGCGGCCATCCATGCCGTGGATGTCACTGCCGCAGATGCCGCAAGCCTTCACATCGACGAGCACCTCGCCGGGCCCGGCGGATGGCGTGGCAAACTGGACATCATATTTGAACTCAGACGGAGCGGTGAGGACGAGGGCTTTCATGGCGGGCGCAGAAGTAGTCGATGATCCCGAGCGCCGCAAAGAGAACGCTGATCGTGATTGATTCGTGTTCCGCCATACGGCGAGACGGCAGCGATGGGCTACGAGCTAGGCGGCGTGCGGTCGTCGCCAAAGTATTTTTCGCTTCGGTAGCGCAGCCACACGCGGAGGACTTGCGGCACTTTCTCCCGCTCGGCCACGGACAGCGTCTCGTAGAGCGCCATCGCCTTCTCCCGCTCGCCACGGCACGCGCGATTATTGTGTGCATCCCAGTAGCTGCGCGCCACGCGGATGCGCCGGCACGTTTCCTTGATCAGCGCCGCACCCGTCAGCGGCTTGGCGTTTTCCTTTTTCTTCGCGGGCATGGGATCAGGCTATATCGCGGCATGGTCGGTGCAAGGCGTTGAACGACGATCAGTGCTGGAGTTACGCCTTCAGGCGGTCGGTGCTGGAGCCCCGCCTTTAGGCGGATGGCGGCATTGATTTTCTCAGCGCCTATGTCACGCATTTCCTCGTCGAAGCGCGCGAGGC
>JANOBO010000189.1:0-6196 GCA_031411695.1 Verrucomicrobiaceae bacterium | reverse complement strand
TCGCCTGCACCGCCGCCTTGCCATAGGGGGCAACCTCCGGATTCGCGATGGCGACCTTCTTCACTGACGGATCAACCAGTGCTTCGATGCCGAGTTTCTCGACATCGATCGGCGAGCCCTTTGGAACCCACACCACGATTTGTCCGATCGCGTAATCAAAAAGCGTTTCCTTTGAGGCGAGCCCAGAGTCGACAAGCTTTTGCGGGTAGGAGATATCGGCAGAGAAATAGATGTCGAAAGGGGCTTTGTTCGTTAGTTGAGTATAAAAGTTGCCGGACGAGCCGAATGTGGGAGTGACCTTGATCGTGGGATTCTTCTTCTGAAATTCCGTAATGACATCGTCCATCGCGAACTTTAAGTCGGCGGCGGCAGCCACGCTGACGGTCCGCGTCTCGGCGGCGGCCGTTGTAGGCGTTTTCTTTTTTCCTTCGGTTTTGTCACAGGCAAAACCCGCAAACAGTGCAAGGGCAAACGAAAGTATGATGCGAAAGCGATTTTTCATATGTTAGGTCCTCAATCCTCGTTATATCCTATCGTGAATAACGCTAGATCAAAGCGATCCTCCGTCCTCCGATTTCCTCGTTCTGATTCCTCCCGTACCATCGCGCCGTGAAAACGAGAAACAATGCCGCAGTCTTCGGAAGCGGGATGGGCGTGGGCACGCTCGGCGGCTTGATCGGCCTGGGTGGCGCGGAGTTCCGCTTGCCGCTGCTGATCGGCGTTTTCGGTTTCGACGCGCTATCAGCAGTCATCCTCAACAAGGCGACGAGCCTTGTTGTCGTGGCGTCGTCACTCCCGTTTCGCGCAAGGCATATCCCGTTCGCGTCGGTGTTCGCGCGGTGGGACGTGATTGTCACGCTGCTCGCAGGGAGCCTGATCGGCGCGTGGCTGGGCGCGGGATGGGCGACCAAGCTCAAGTCCGGCACACTCTATAAAGTGCTCGCGGTCCTCCTGCTGGCGATCGCCGGCGTGCTGTTGTTCGGGCACGGCGCGCATTCCAACGGCCCGCCCCTGATCGGTGGCGCGGCACGCGTGATCGTCGGGATTCTCGCGGGCTTCGGTATCGGCGTAGTCGCGGCGCTGATGGGCGTGGCCGGCGGCGAATTGCTCATCCCGACGATTATCCTGCTCTTCGGTGCGGACGTGAAACTCGCGGGCAGCCTGTCGCTGGCGGTGAGCCTGCCCACGATGATCGTGAGCTTCACCCGCTACAGCAAAGACCGCAGCTTCGCGGTGCTCGGTCGCGAGCGGCGCTTCGTCGCGTGGATGGCGGCGGGATCGATCACGGGGACGTTTATCGGCGGGATGCTGCTGGGCGTCGTCCCCGATCACGTGCTGTTGCCCCTACTGGCGGGACTTCTGATCATCTCGTCCGTCAAGGTGTGGCGACATCGGTAGTGTGGTGGAACGCTATTCGTCGCGACTCACACTAACTTCGTACATGTACCTGCATTTCAGTGAATGCGGCAATTCTTGCCGTGGCCCCACAGCGCTAGCAAGAAATCAGCTCGCACTTGTCTACGGCGGGCGCATGAACTATATTCGTTTAAGCGAATGAAGCTGAGAGCCCCAAAATCGACGCCAGTTGATCGTATGTTCCGAGCGTTTTCTGACCGGACGCGGCTGCGGATCGTGCATTTGCTGAAACCAGGCGAGCTATGCGTGTGCGATCTCGTCGCGGTCTTGGACGTGCCACAGCCGAAGATTTCTCGCCACCTGAGCTATCTGCGGAAAGCGGGCTTCGTAATCGCCCGCAAGGACGGACTGTGGAGCTACTACCAGCTCGCTCCAGCATCGGGCGCGTTTCATCGCAAGATGCTCGATTGCGTGGCCACATGCTTCACTGACGTACCCGAGCTTGCGAAGGATGCAGCCGACCTTGAGAGCCGGCGTGCGAGTTGCTCCGGCGGCAAACCGTGCTGCGATTGACCGCATTTTTTTAGACCAATACATTCGCCTAAGCGAATGAAGAAGAGAGTGAGGACGGATGGAAAGGCTAAAGGTTTTGTTTCTATGCACGGGTAACTCGTGTCGCAGTCAGATGGCCGAGGGGTGGGCCCGCGCGATCAAAGGCGACGTAATCGACGCTTACTCGGCCGGCACCGACCCGCATGGGATGAACGCTCGCGCGATCGCCGTAATGCAGGAAGCGGGCATCGACATCACCGGGCAGCACTCGAAGCACATCAACGAACTGGCGGCCGTGCCGTTCGATTACGTCGTGACGGTGTGCGACTCCGCGAACGAGTCGTGCCCGGTCCTTCCAGGATCGGCGAAACGTGTGCATGTCGGGTTTGATGACCCACCGCGTTTAGCGAAAGACGCGAAGTCTGATTCCGAAGCACTTCCCCACTATCGCCGCGTGCGTGACGAAATTCGCACGTTCGTCGAACGCTTGCCGGGCGCCCTAACCCAGAAGGCGGTGTGATGTGGAGGCGGAAAACATGGATCGAAAGCCCCGCGTGCTCTTTCTGTGCACCGGTAATTCTGCCCGCAGCCAGATGGCCGAAGCGTTGCTCCGGCATCACGCCGGAGACCGCTTCGAGGCATGCAGTGCTGGTATGCAGCCGAAAGACTTCGTGAACCCCTTTACGTTGCGAGTGCTGAACGAGATCGGCATCGACACGAGCACGCTACATCCGAAGCACACACGGGAGTTTTTGGGAAAGGCGTCCGTTGTGTACGCAATCCCCGTGTGCAACCGGGCCGAGGAAGCCTGCCCGCGTCTTTTTCCTTTCGCACTTCACACTCTCAATTGGCCGATCGACGATCCTGCCGCCGCGATCGGCACCGATGAAGAACGTCTCAACGTGTTCCGCACAACGCGCGACACGATCGACGCTCGCGTGCGGCAATTCCTACGAGAGGAGGGCCGCTAGATGAGCACCGCCCTAACGAAACGACTGTCATTTCTGGACCGCTATCTGACGATTTGGATCTTTGCCGCGATGGCCGTCGGCCTCGCGCTCGGATACCTCGCCCCTGGCGTGCGGGACCTCATCAACCGCTTTCAGATCGGCACCACGAGCGTACCGATCGCCGTCGGCCTGATCGTGATGATGTATCCGCCGCTCGCGAAGGTCCGATACGAAGAACTTGGTGAAGTGTTCCGCGACAAGCGCACGCTCGCGCTGTCGCTCGTTCAAAACTGGATCATCGGCCCGGTCCTAATGTTCGCCCTGGCCGTGACCTTCCTGCGTGGCCACCCGGAATACATGACGGGCCTGATCCTGATTGGTCTGGCTCGCTGCATCGCGATGGTAATCGTATGGAACGACCGCGCGAAAGGCAGTTCGAACTACGCCGCCGGCCTGGTCGCGCTCAACAGCGTGTTTCAGGTGCTCTTTTACAGCGTATACGCCTGGTTCTTCCTTTCGGTCCTTCCGCCACTGATCGGTCTTGCTGGGGTCCGCGTGGAGATCGGCATCGGCGAGATTGCCCGAAGCGTTTTCATCTATCTGGGCATTCCCTTTCTCGCCGGCATGCTCACGCGGATGCTGCTCGTGAAAGCGCGCAGCCGGGAGTGGTACGAAAGCAGCTTCATCCCACGCATCAGCCCTTTGACCCTGATCGCGCTGCTCTTCACGATCGTCGTCATGTTCGCCATCCAGGGGCAACAGATCATCGGCAACCCTGGCGGCGTGGTGCTGATCGCCATTCCGCTCCTGATCTACTTTGTGCTGATGTTCTTCGTCAGCTTTTGGATGGGCATGCGGGCCGGAGCGGACTATGCGAAGACCGCGAGCATCGCGCTAACCGCGTCAGGCAACAACTTTGAACTGGCGATCGCCGTTGCGGTCGCCGTTTTCGGGATCAATCACGGTGCCGCGTTCGCGGCCGTAATCGGCCCTCTGGTCGAAGTGCCCGTGCTTATCGGTTTGGTGAGCGTCGCACTCTATTTCCAACGCCGCTACTTCGGTGCGGCCGTCGACGAGACGCCGGCGATGTCGATCGATACCGGCTGTCCCACTGTCATCAAGTGAACCTTTAACGGAGAAGAAACCATGTCGAATACACCGGAAAAATCAGCCTGTTGTGCCCCTTCGTGCTGCGGCGGTCAGACCAACACCGCGCAGACGATCACGCTCGCCGTGAAGGAGAGATACGGAGCGGTCGCCGACAGCTCGCTCTCGAGCAACGACGCCGGCGTGCATGCCGTCGCCGAAGCGTTCGGTTACTCGGCCGAGGAGCTCGCCTCGATTCCTGCAGGGGCCAACATGGGCCTTTCGTGTGGCAACCCGACGGCAACGGCAAACCTTCGCCCTGGCGAAGTCGTCGTCGATCTCGGATGCGGTGGCGGCATCGACGTGCTGCTCGCCGCGCAGCAGGTAGGGCCAACGGGCCGGGCGATCGGCATCGACATGACGCCGCAGATGATCGAGCGTGCGAAGAAGAACGCGGCCGGCGTCGAGAACGTCGAATTTCACTTGGCGACAATCGATCGTATGCCCCTGCCGGATGCATCGGCTGACTGCATCATCAGCAATTGCGTTATCAACCTGGCCACGGACAAGAATGCCGTGTTTCGCGAGGCCGCCCGCGTGCTCAAACCCGGCGGCCGCTTCGCCGTCAGTGACATCGCTTTGAAAAAGCCCCTTCCTCCCGAACTAGAAAACGACCTAGCAGCCCTCGTCGGATGCATCGCCGGCGCGATTTCGATCGAGGATTTCCGGAGCGGTTTAACGGCCGCAGGATTCACAGCCGTGGAAATTATCGACAGCAAAGCGGATTTGAACGCATACGCGAAGGTCGATGGACAGGCGGCGTGTTGCTCGCCGTCGATGAGCGACGCAGCGAGCACGCCTGATCTCCATACTGGACTATCGGCCTTATTGTCCAAGCTGGACGTGAACGAGTACGCGGCGAGCGTCAAAGTCTTTGCCATAATTACTCGGTGAATTTTCGGCGGGCTGCAATACGGACTAGCTATACCCGGCGACCGCACCTGCTTGTGGCTCCAGCAAGCTGGCGCCGGCAATAGGCTTCCAGCCGTCTAGCGGCTTCCTCGCCGAAATCGTCGGCGTACATCTGGATCAGCGGCGTGATGTCAGCGCGTGAATTCTCACACAACGCGTCGATGATTCTGTCAGCGTGTGTCTCGGTGATCTCGCGGACCTCCTGGGCACTCGGCCGGACGGGTCCGCGGTCGGTCTGGCCGAAACGCGCCTCTGTGATCGCCCGGGGCAACGGTTTGGGAACCGGCAGCGATGCGATTATCCGTTTGGGCCTCGGCTTCGCTGCCGGCTGAATGTTTTCCGCCGCCTCGGCCTTCGGTGTCGGCAAAGTTTCCGTTTCGACCTGCACGCCTGCGTGCCAGGCGCGAAGCGCTTTTTCAAACGCTGCTGCCGGCTCGTCTCCGAAAGCCTCGCCATAAGTGTCGATCAGCACGTGAAACGCGTGCTTCAATCGGTCGGGTTCTTCATTGAAGTATTTGCGTAGCCGCTCACGACTGGCGTGTGTCCTGGGCTTTTGCTGTGTGCCCGGATCAACACCACGCCGCCTCGCGTCCATCACTTGATCCAATGCTTTGAGCGACGCGAGACACTCCCTCGCGTAGTTTTCATGCAGGCTTTTCAGGTTTTCCGGTTCGGTGTCGCTGGCATCGATCACGCCCGCATCAATCGCTTCGTCGGTTGGCTGCGGAAATGTCGTTTTGAAATCCCACTTCAATCGCAGAGTCAGCGGCGATTGATTCCCCGCCGTCGGAACGCGAGTGACGGCCGGTTTCGCTGGCGGCGTTTGCCATTCGATCAGGAGCTGGTGCGGATTGTCGCGGCGCTTCACGGACGAACGCTATCGGCCGCGATGCCGATTGTTTTGGCGATCATCCTTGTGCTTCAGATCCCGCATGATGTCTCGGGCAAGTCCTGCCGCCGTCGCTGCTGCCATCACGCACATCGAGACGATGGCGACGCCTTGGAACACTTTGGCATTCGCGCCTTCAGCGCCGCGCGCCATGTTTTGCGCTGCATTTGCTAGGTGAAGTGGATCGTGTGCGGACATGGTTTCACAACTCGTTATGTCGGCAATTTAGAGCACCGCTTCATTAAGGTGTGTGAATTTTTTGTGACAATCACCGATCGCGATTCATCGCGAGTAAAGAAAAGAGGCATCCGCGATGTCCCGCGGATGCCTCGCGTTTTTCGGATTGCGATGCGGGTCATTCCCGCTCGCCGCGAATCCAATCGGCTGCACG